>DASZFB010000179.1:0-1735 GCA_035940275.1 Candidatus Eremiobacteraceae bacterium
GATCTCGTCGGAGATGATTGCCTCTCGCCCGGCGAGGTCGTGGTCGAATGCGATGGCGTCAGCCTCGGGGCGGATGTGGATTCGCGAGCGGAGTTGCTGGTGAGTGCCGCCGCAGAAGTATGAAATCTTTCGTCGCGGATCCGCTCCCGCTCTCGTACCGATACAGCGACGGTTGGGTGCGAGCGGGCTGGGTGACTGGTTGTAACGCTGACTCGCTGACCGTTCGAATGCGCGGCGTATCGGCCGGCAACATTATTGAGGTGGATGCAAGCGGCCAGCAAGCCTACGCTGAAGTGCGCAGCGTCAACGGCGACGACGCGGTCTGCACGACGCTCAATTGCAAGCCGTCGCCGAGCGTAGGTGCCCGCGCGTTTTCAAGACGCGCCGTTCTCGGCGCCTATTGTGGCGCGAGTATGCTTGGGCGGTGTGTCGATGCGTGGGGCCGCAGTGCAGAGGGAAAGCAGTGCGCCGTGAGGGCGCCGGCGCTGCAACATCTGTCGCTGGACGAGCGTCGCCCGGTCAAGGGTTCTCTGGCGACCGGGATTGCGGCAATCGACGCACTGTGCACGATCGGCGTTGGACAGCGCGTCGCATTATTTTCCGGCGCAGGCGTTGGGAAGTCAACATTGTTGCGGCAGATTGCACGGCGCGCGAACCTCGACGCCCACGTCGTCGCACTGATCGGCGAACGCGCGAGGGAAGCGGTGGAAACGGTAGCGGCGCTTCGCGCAAGCGAAAGCTGGGACTATACAACCGTCGTTTGTGCAACAGCTGAGGCATCGCCACGCGAACGTTTCGCGGCTGCGCGTACGGCCATCGCACAAGCGGAGTGGCTGTGCGAGCGTGGCGACGACGTGCTCCTCACGATCGATTCGCTCACCCGCGTTGCAAATGCGTGGCGCGAACTGGCCTTGCCGGCGGGTGAGCCGCCGGCGCACCGAGGCCACCCGGCATCCATGATCGGTATGCTCGCGGGCATCGTGGAACGGGCAGGTGCTCGTGCCAAAGGCAGCATTACGGGTATCTTCGCGGTGCTCATCGATGGAGACGACCCCTACGAGCCTGTCACAGATGCGGTGCGCGGTTTGCTTGACGGGCACATCGTTCTATCACGGCGGCTCGCCGACGCCGGATGCTTTCCCCCGATCGATGTGCTGCGCAGCTCAAGTCGCGTGATGAGCGCGCTCGCTTCCAAAAATCAGCTTCGCGACGCTGCTCTTGTTCGTAAGGCGCTGGCAACGCTCGAGCGATCGGAAGATTTGTTTGCCATCGGCGCTTACAAGCAAGGCGGCGATCCTTGGCTCGATGCCGTCGTGGCGCAACGCGATCGCTTGGATGAGTTCATCTTCCACGGCGAGCCAAGCGATGCCGACGCCGTAGCCCAGCTTCATAAGATCGCAAGGGCGCTCTCGCGCTAGAAGCGCGTCACTCGCGCCAACTTTGGTTCTCGATGCGGTTTCGATCTTCAAACAACCGTGCAAAGATCGCTCCGAAAATGAAACCGCCAACGTGTGCGAGGTATGCCACGCCGCCACCCGGCTGGGCTCCCGACACCACCCCGACGCTGAAGACCTGTATGACAAACCATATCCCAATCAAAAGCGCGGCCGAGATTTGGGTCACGCGGACAAAGAAGCCCAAAAATATCACCGTGAGAATCTGATCGCGCGGATACGTCACGAGAAACGCGCCCATGACGGCTGCGATCGCGCCGCTCGCGCCTAAGTTCGGGATC
>DASZFB010000180.1:0-11106 GCA_035940275.1 Candidatus Eremiobacteraceae bacterium
TCGATCCTGAAAATGGCCTGTTCGCTCCAGCTGCCGAGGCAGCGGGCATCGATTTAGAACGGCTCATCATCGTACGACCTGGAACAGCGCCGGCGCTGCGGCGAGCAGTTGATGCAATCGTTCGTAGCGGCGCATGCGCGGTTGTCGTGCTCGATGGAACGAGCACCGATGCATTGCAGACGCATCACTACGCGCGCTTGGTTTCCCACGCAGAGAAAAACGGCATTACGCTCGTTGTCCTCTCGCCCGGTGATAGTCAACCGCTTGCATCGTTTGCATCGCTGCGCGTGCGCATGCGCGGGCTCTCTCCGTTGTGGCAACCGGGCAGTGATGGTGGCGATCGTCTGGCAGGCTACAACATCGCGCTTGAAGTTGCAAAATCTAGGATGAGTGCTCCGGGCAGAAGTGCCGCGATCCAAGCATTCATATCTGACGTCACTGGGAGCTGGCCCGCGGACGGTCGATACGAGGTCGACCGCTACATTACTAAACCTGAGATACAGGGATTAGAAGATGCTGTCCCCTGCGCAACCATCGCGTAAAGAGAAAAACGGACCTAAAGGTCCGTTGCTGCAAGGCCCTCTGCTGCAAGACCATCTGCTGCAAGACCCGTTGCTGCAAATGCCTCCGGTCGAGGCGAGCTCGACCGCTACACATCCGTTGCCGCGCTTAGCAGCGCTTGTCATCTCACAATTTCTGATTGACGTCTGCTTGCGCGAGAACCCATCGCTCGCAGGTCGCCCGCTTGCAATTGCGGACGGTGTGTCGCGCCGGGAGATCATCGCGGCAAATCGTGCAGCGCGCGGCGTGGAAGCCGGCATGACGCCAAAGCAGGCTCGCGCGGCGTGTCCGGGCCTTGTCGTCGTCGCGCGCAACGAAAAAGTAGAGCGCGATGCGACGAACGAGATCCTCGAAGCATTAGAGAGTTGCAGTCCGGGCGTCGAAGCACTGCGCCCCGGTGTGTATTTCTTCGATGCCCGAGGATTGCCAGGCGGTGAAACCGGCGCGGTCGGCACTGCGGTAGCGCTTGCATCCACACTCGGGTTCAGCGCGTCTGCCGCCGTTGCAGATGATAAATTCAGCGCGTATTGCGCAGCGCTTACAGGTGGCGGCTGCAGCATCGTGGCGCCGGGTGGAAGTGCAGCGTTTCTTGCAGCGCTGCCGATCTCGCTTTTGCCGCTTGCGCCGGGCGATGCGGAGCGCTTTGACATGCTCGGTCTTCGACTGCTCGGGCAGATCGCCGCGCTGCCGGTCGCTCCGCTGACCGCACGGTTTGGCGAGCGTGCGCGAGAGTATGCATGTCTTGCACGAGGTGAAAGTTGCGAGCCGTTACGACCGCGCCGCGCGCAGACAGTCTATGAAGAACGTTTCGCATTCGAAAGTGCAGTCGATCGCCTCGAGCCGTTGTTTTTTGCACTGCGCGGCTGCATTGCCGGTGTTGCTGGACGCCTCGCGGGTGCGGCGCAAGTGTGCGACCGAGTCGATATCGTTCTCATTTTGGACGCAACGAATTGCTTGGCGCAGAGGGACGAGACGAGTGCATCTTCGGTTGCAGACATCCGCGTCGCCCTTGCCGAGCCGACAGCGTCGGCGATCGTCATGTTCGATCTCGCGCGCGTCGCCCTCGAGTCGCGCGAGCAGATCGGCGCTGTCGAGGCTATCCTCGTACGTGCTGCTCCGTGTGGGGAACCACCGCCGCAGCTGGGCCTGTTTGACGGATCTGCCGGATCGCGCAACGCGGCACTTGCTGCCACGCTCGCGCGTTTGCGTGCTACGCTTGCTGAACACGAAATCGTGACGCTCCAAACGCAAGCGAAACGTTCGCGGTTGCCGGAGCGCATGCAGCGATCGGTACCGATCGCCTCACCGCGCCAGTTCATTCAGAAGAAGACAGTCGAGAAAAAGAGATTGGCCCGGACCGAACCGTGCGGGGCTGCCAAACCTGCACGGTCGACGGTCTCGACTGCGCATCCCTCGTGGGCACCGGCCTTGCGTTTGCTCGATCCGCCGAGGCCGATGCCCACCCCCGCGCACGAACACCCGCGTGCCGGTCCCTTTCGCCTGAGCGAGAGCTGGTGGGAGCAACCGGTCGAGCGCGATTATTATCAAATGACCGATCGCAGTGGGGCGCTTGTGCTCGCCTTCTTCGATATCCGCAACGGCGGGTGGTATGTGCAGGGCGTGTTTGATTAACGATGTCAGTCAAATACGCGGAACTGCATGCGCATTCGAATTTCACGTTACTCGATGGAGGCTCGCATCCTGAAGAACTGATCGCGCGTGCCGCCGAGCTTCAATATGCCGGTATCGCGATCACCGATCGCGATGGACTTTATGGCGCCGTGCGTTTTGCCCAAGCAGGACGCGAAGATAATGTGCCTGCCATCATCGGCGCCGAGTTGACGATGGACGATGCAAGCCATCTGATTGTTCTCGTGGAGAACGCAACCGGCTATGCCAACCTCTCGCGACTGATCAGCCGCGCTCGCCTCGACAATCCGCGCGGCGAACCTAAGACCGGGTACGAACTTCTGGGGCGACACGCCCGCGGGCTCATTGCGCTTTCCGGCTGCCGTCACGGTGCCGTACCGCGGTTACTCGAACAGGGTGACTTTCGCGGCGCGTGCGAGATGGCAGCACGGCTACGTGATATGTTTGGCGGGGGCAATTTTTGGATCGAACTTCAGCGTCATCTGGAACCCGATGATGGACCGCGCATCCGTGCTTTAACTACTCTCGCGCAAACGCTTAAACTCGGATTCGTTGCGACAGGCGGCGTGCACTACGCGCGATCCGAGCATCGCGATCTTGCCGACGTACTCGCGTGCACCCGGCTCAAAACGACACTCGAAGAAGCTGGTACACAGCTGCGCCCCAACGGCGAATACTACTTGCGTTCGGGGGACGAAATGGCGCTCTTGTTCGGGGAGCATCCACGCGCAGTTGGCAACAGCGTGTCGATCGCACAGCGCTGCGGTTTTCGCCTGCGCAAGCTCGAGAACGAATTCCCTGACTTCCCATTACCACCCGGCGAGACGCTCTTTTCCTATTTATACAAACTCGTGCACGAAGGGGTGCAGCGCCGCTATCAACCTGTGACGCCCGACGTGAGCAAGCAGATCGCACACGAATTGTCTGTCATCGAAAAGTTGGACTTGGCCGGGTATTTCCTTATCGTGTGGGACATGGTGCGCTTTGCACGCGAGCGCAACATCCTTGTCCAAGGCCGCGGTTCGGCTGCTAATTCGGCGGTGTGCTATGCGCTGGGCATCACGAGCGTCGATCCGGTCGGTTTGAAGCTGCTCTTCGAGCGATTCCTGTCCGAAGAGCGCGACGAGCCGCCGGACATCGATCTCGATACGCCCTCGGGCGACCAGCGCGAAGCACTGATCCAATATATTTATCAGCGGTACGGACGAGAGCATGCCGGCATGGTCGCTGAGGTCATCACCTACCGCGCGCGCAGTGCGGTGCGCGACATCGGCAAGGCGCTCGGCCTCTCACTCGACCAGGTCGATGCGCTGGCAAAATCACTGGACAGCGGTTCTGCAGCGCACGTCGGCGACGAAGCAAAGGAGATAGAAAACGGACCTAAAGGTCCGTTGCTGCAAAGTCCGTTGCTTCAAAGTCCGTCACAGCCACTGCACACGCAAATGCACATCACAAAACACGGCGAGCACTTGCCAATGACTGCGGCTGAAGTCGAAAGCGCAATGGCTGCATTGCCGCAGGCACTGCGCATCGATCTGCGCGGTGACCTAGCCCGGCGCCTGTACGAACTCTGCCGGCGCATCGACGGCTTTCCACGCCATCTCAGCCAGCACGTCGGCGGCATGGTCATCACGCGATCGCCGCTCATCGAAATCGCGCCGCTCGAACCTGCCGCTATGCCGGACCGCACCATCCTGTGCTGGGATAAAGATGACTGCGCAACGCTCGGCCTCATAAAAATCGATATTTTGGGTTTAGGCATGCTCAACGCTATCGAACTTGCACTCGCCGATATCAAACGGAGTCGCGGGGTGGAGATTAACTTCGCGGATCTGCGCGCGTGTAGCGATGCCCGCATTTACGACATGCTCTGCGAAGCAGATACGGTCGGCCTTTTCCAAGTGGAATCCCGCGCGCAGATGGCGACGCTGCCTCGATTGCAGCCACGCTGCTTCTACGACATCGTGGTGCAAGTCGCCATCATTCGGCCCGGACCCATCCAAGGCGACATGGTGCATCCATATATCCGCCGCCGGCGAGGTCTTGAACCCGTCACGTATCCGCATCCAAAACTCAAGCCGGTTCTCGAGCGCACGCTCGGCGTGCCGCTCTTTCAGGAGCAGGGCATGCGTTTGGCAATCGAGGCTGCCGGATTCACGCCTGGAGAAGCGGACGAACTACGCCGAGCGATGGGTCACAAACGCTCGCACGAGAAAATGGCCAAACTGCATGGACGGCTGCTCGATGGCATGGAACGTAACGGCATCGAGCGCGATCTGGCTGACCGGCTCTTCCACATGCTCAGCGCCTTTGCAGATTATGGTTTTCCGGAATCGCATGCAGCATCGTTTGCGCTGATCGTCTATGTATCGGCATACCTCAAGCGCTACTACGGGCCGGAGTTTTTCGCCGCGCTGCTCAATGCGCAACCGATGGGATTCTATTCACCGTCGACGCTTATCGGCGACGCCCGTCGCCACAATGTGACCGTGTTACCTCCGGATGTTAATGCGTCGCGCTTCGAATGCACCGTCGAACCGCACACGCAATCACAACGCCACGAAGCCGTCACGCATGCGTGGGAGCACCCAGTCGCGCTGCGCATCGGCCTGAATCAGGTGCATGGCATTGGAGAGAAACACAAAGATGCACTCAATGCAGAGCGAGAGCGTGGACCGTACAACGACATGCGCGAGTTCGTTCTGCGCACGCAAATGCCGAAAGACATTCTGGAGTCGCTCGCGTCGGTTGGCGCATTCAGTTGCTTTGGGCTCGAACGCCGTGCGGCATTTTGGGATGTGCAGCGGCTCGGCAATCTGAGCGGTGCAGGTGCGCTCGAGCGAGGGATGACGGTCGACGAGCCCGCGGTAGCTTTACCCGCGATGAAAAAACGAGAAGAAGCTGCAGCGGATTATCGCGGCCTTGGCCTTTCAACACGCTACCAGATAATGGAATTCTACCGCCCGCAGCTTGAAGCGATGCGCGTCCGGCGCGCGTGCGACTTACGCGCGCTTCCGAACCGTCTCGTGCTCAAGGTTGCAGGCGTCGTGACGACGCGCCAACGTCCGGGCACCGCGAAAGGTTTCGTGTTCACGACGATGGAGGATGAGACCGGCCTCATCAACGTCATCATCCGGCCGGACATCTATCAGCGGTACCGTCCGATTGCGCGCGACGAACCGACCGTCGTCGTGGAAGGTGTGCTACAAAAACAGGACGGCCATGTTAACGTGCTCGCGCGGCGTTTTTGGAAGCTCGACAGCCAAGGTTTAGCTGACGGTCTTGATTCACGCGACTTCCATTGACACTAGGGCGACGCTAGACGTGTCTAGCGCGATCGCGTCAGCCTGAACTCGTACTCGATCTCTGAAGATGTGACGAGCGGAAAGTTTGGAGACGATGAGGGCATCTTCGCCGGCTTGAATGTCGACTTTTGTGCTGCCTTCAACGCCGCCGCATCGAGCCACTGATTTCCGGAAGATCTCGCGACGCCGGCGTCGAGTACCTCACCGCGCGGGCCGATGGTCACCTTGACGACCACCGTTCCTTGAATTTCAAAGCCTTGCGCCATAAACGGATACACGGGCTTGGCTTGGATGAGCATATCAGCTCCCGTTATCGCGTATGCCGGGTGCTCCAGCGTGACCATCTCGGGTGAATCGTCAAACGGCGTCACCGTATGTGCCTCGGACGGGTTGAGCTCGAAGCGCGGAGCGTCGCTGCACGTAATAGTTTTCCCGTCAGCCACGGTCTGCAATGAATCTATTTGCAAGGCAACGACGTCAGCCGCCGGGCGATAGAAAACGAACAGAGAATCATCCGCGCCCGCGATCGCACTTGTCTTAACCAAGACATCTGGAGAGCCGCCCGTAAGTGTTAAGCGCACTGTACCGACGTACGCCGAATTTCTCGGCGCTTCCAAAATCATTTGGTACTCAACATAGCCATGCGCTCGGCCAACGGCCTCAGCTTGGACTCCGGCTATGCTTACAGGACATGCGAGAGCCACACCCTGAAAAACGATGGTGCTGAAGAAGGCGATGCCGACAATTCCAGCGCGCATGGAGCTTTGCGACTCTGGCTTCAAGGGCTTGCGTCTGGTCCCTGTGAACTACGACAGGTTATTTTCATATTACGAACGGAGCCTCGCACGTGAATCCAGTTTCCACCTCCGACCAGGGCGTCGATTTCAGAAATATTCAGGTCGAATCTCCCGACCTCGAGAAAATTACTGCGGCCTACGGTCGGTTGCACGAAGCATGGGAAGGGGCGGTCGACAAGCAGGCTCGGCTAGCGGTCTTTCACGAGTGGGATGCGCTGCGCCGGCGCCTCGCTAGCTGGGAAGCGCTGACGAGACTGCGCTTCGACCAAGATACAAAGAACGCAGAGCGCAAGGCCGCTCGTGAATTTCTCGACGATCTCTCGCCAAAGCTCACCGCGCTCGAAACCGGCATGCAGCGAATGCTGCTCGGAAGCGAGCACCGTCATGAGCTTGAAGAAGAGCTCGGGTCGCATTTGTTCGCGCTATGGGAGGCGGACATTTCGGCATTTGCTCCGGCGATCGAAGCGGACCTTACCCGTGAAGCACACCTGGAAGCGCAGTATACCGAGTTAATCGCAAGCGCGGAACTCGAGATCGATGGCAAGCGAGTGAATCTCGCAGGGATGGAGCCGTACGCGCAGAGCCCAGACCGCACCTTGCGCCATCGCGCACAGAGCGTGCGCTGCGACTTCTTTGCTTCGCATGCCGCGGATTTGGATAGGATCTTTGACGCGCTCGTCCGGGAACGAGATGCGATGGCACGCAAGCTTGGCTTTGCAAACTTTATCGACCTTGGCTACAAGCGCATGCACCGGGTCGACTTCGATCAAGCGGACGTTGAGCGATACCGGGAACAGGTGCTACGTCACATAGTGCCCATCGCGAACGAGATCATGCAGCGGCGAGCACACGCTTTTGGGTTGAGTGAAATGATGTATTGGGATGAAGCGCTCACCTCGCCCGGGGGCAATCCTACGCCGAGAGGAGATCACGACTGGATTGTGGCGCGCGGCCGCGACGCATTGACAAAGGTGCATCCGGAAGTCGGCAGCTTCTACACAATGATGATCGAGCGCGAGCTTGTGGACCTCAAAAACCGCGAGGGCAAAGCCAGCGGCGGCTATTGCACGGGCTTCCCCGACTACGGCGTGCCATTTATCTTTGCAAATTTCAACGGCACGCACGGCGACGTCCACGTCCTCGTGCACGAGATGGGTCATGCGTTCCAAGATTGGAAGAGCAGGAAGTTGCCCGCATACGATTACTTGACACCGACGTACGAGTCGGCCGAGATTCACTCCATGAGCATTGAGTACTTGACATCGCCATTCATGGAGCAGTTCTTCGGCCCAGATGCCGAACGCTATCGCCGGCAACAGCTCGAAGAAGCAATGCTCTTTTTGCCCTACGGCGTCGCAGTGGACCACTTCCAGCACCTTGTGTACGCTCAGCCGGACGCAAGCCCAGCGCAGCGCCATCAGATGTGGAAGAAGATGGAAGCGCGTTACATGCCGTGGCGCCGCTATGGCGACCTCGCCTACTGGGCAAATGGCGGCTTGTGGCAGAGCAAGGAGCACATCTACCACGTACCGTTTTACTATATCGACTACACGCTCGCGTTGTGCTGCGCGCTGCAGTTCTGGGTCCGATCGCGACAAGACTACGACCGGGCGGTCGCCGATTATATTGCTTTGTGCGCTCGTGGCGGTGAAGCAGCGTTCAAGGACCTCGTGCGCTCCGCGAGCCTCGCCTCACCGTTTGATAATGGCGCCTTAGCAAGCGTTGCGGCCGAAGCGCGGGCCGTGCTCACTTAGTTAGTTGACACTTACGTAAGCATCTGCTAAACTAAGCTTTGTAATGGACGCAGTCGTTCGCGCGATCGCTGAACCACGTCGCCGCGATATCCTGAAGCTGGTTGCCGCTCGAGAGCTCTCTGCCGGCGAGATCGCCACGCATTTCGACGTCACCCGCCCAGCCATATCGCAACACCTCGGCGTGCTCAAAACCGCCGGGCTCCTGGTTGAGCGCCGCGAAGGAACTCGGCGCCTGTATACGGCGCGCCCCGAGGGCCTGGCATCACTGCGTTCGTATCTCGAGGAATTCTGGGATGTACGCCTGCGCCGTTTGAAGCGCGCTGCCGAAGCACACGAGAGGAGTTCACGCCGCCATGCCATCAGTCGAAACCAAAGCCATCGAACGCGAAATCAAAATAAACGCAAAACCTGAGGTAGTTTTTTCGTTCCTGACCGATCCCGCGAAACTACGCAAGTGGTTCGTGGCAGAAGCTGCACTCGATTTGCGGCCGGGCGGCGCCTATCGGTTCACGATGTCGAAACCAGACTACGTCGCAAGTGGGAAATATGTCGAAGTACAAGCGCCTTCGCGTCTTGTCTTTACCTTTGGATGGGAAGGTGACGATTCGCCGACCCCCGCCGGATCAAGTACCGTCGAAATTACCCTCAAGCCCGACGGGCCCGGAACGCTGCTCAAATTCACGCACCGTGGTTTGGGAAGCGACGAATCAGCCGCAAGCCATGGCGAGGGTTGGACAAAGTATCTCAACCGTTTGGCAATCGCTGCAGCCGGCGGCGACCCTGGTCCGGACGAGATGTAACCTTATTCGCGCGGCCTTCTCAACTCGGGATTGAACTGGGCCATGCGATCGTGCATCACTTGGTGATGCTCGTGCGTGGCGGAGAGATGCGCCTTTTCGGCCTCAGATAACTTTTGGCCGATGAGGCGCTGCGCGCCTGAGCGCGTCCTGTTTGCATTGATCATGCCGAGCGTGACGACGAGCACGACGTAGGCCCCTACGACTCCCGCAGCTCCGTACCAGCCATAATATCGCCAGGCAAAATAGGCGATCACCGCAAGAATAATGAGTCGTATCATCGCGAAAGCCTCCGTTTGCTAGTATTATCGGCAGGCCTACCGCAGCGACACAGCTCCTGTGAAGAGATCAAGGTCGACCAGTGCTGTCCGCGATCCGCGTAGCTGTGTGAGCGAGAACTCAATTGTGGCGTGTTGGTCTGCTACGACGCCACTGCTGACGTATTGCGCGCTGCCGTTGCTGGCAAAAAGTAGCGGCGTGGACGTTCCGATAGGCCCACCTGCAAGCACGACACCGGTGAACTGGTGCTCGACCAGCACAGCGCCCAGTGCTGAATTCGGATCGATACTTGTGGGCCTGCCGCGGTACCCGCGATATGCAAGTGGGTTGGCTGAAGTAATAATCAGCGACGACCCTTGGTTGCGACCGCCATCTTTTGCGACTCGCTCGAGAAGCGCAAGGTCCTCGGCGAGCGTCTGCGCAGCATTGAGGGGTGCGCGAGCCGCGCCATACGCTCGATAGGCGGGCACGACGAAAACGCCGGCCAAGACCACCATGATGGCGACAACGACAAACATCTCCGCAAACGTCACGCCTCGTTGCGTCATGGGAGAAGACCTGACGATCCAAGATTGCCGTCCGACCACGAATCATTCTGGAATTTGTTCGCTGTTACCGGCGGAGCAGTACCGGTTACGGTCGACGCCTGGATGCGCAGATCGGTGGCCGCATCTGCGCCGACCTGGCCTGCTGGATCGCCCGGGCTAAAAACAAACGACGGCCCTGCATCGTCAATGACTCCAACGACCTCTGAATACGGTGCCGCATGATGGAAGCTCCGCAAGAGTGTCGTCACCGTGCGCGTCGCAACGGGGCGATCGCCCGCCACGATCGTCGCGGTTGCGACGACTTGTAACGGCGTCTCGTCAATCTGAGGATTTTGCTGAAGATTGACGTCGAGGTGATCCGCGTGACTTGTTGGACCTGGCACTTGCAGGCTGACGAGCACCTCCACGGTGGTATCGTCGTCGATCGCAAATCCAGTTGAGCTATGCGCCTTCTCGAGGTCCTCGAGCACCGCAGTAAGATCGCCCGAATGCAGCGCAAGCAGGGCACGCACCCACGCGGCTCCCGCATCAGCCGCGGCAACGGCTTGCGCGGCGCGTACTTCTTCGTTTGCCTTGCGGAGTCGGACGGTACCAAGGTCGACCATGACCGCGAGGATGGAAAGCACGAGCACGATCGCGAGCAATGAGGTGATGAGCGCGATGCCGCGCTCGCGAGCACATTCCTGACGTTCGAAGGTTATCACCGTGACGCCGGCGGGGATGGAGCCGGGCTTGGCGCGCCCGGTGGCGGCACCGGCGGCCCTATCTCTGAAACCATTTTCGCAAGTGTAAACCCGCTCGCATCACTGACCTCAACATCTAGTTCGTGCATGCCGGCAACGGTCGAGGGACTCACCGTTTCTTTGAGCTGCATTCCGTCGACCGTGGAAACCGCAGATTCGTCGGTAATCGTATAGCCGTATGCAAATGCGCTTTCTTCGTCGGCAAGCGCGTTGGCGGCTATCTGCAGTGCAAGCTGGCGTTGTGCTGCAAGGCGATCAGCATGCGCCAACACGATCAACGTGGGGAAAACGGCCGCGACGAGAACGGTCGCAAGCAGCGCGCTCGCGGCAAGCGCCTCAATCAATGAGAAGCCGGCAACGGACCGCCGTGGGGCTGGAGTGGAGCGGGCCTGTATTGGAAACTTGCGGGCAAGGATGAGCACCCGATATTCATCCGGCGCACTCACACGAATAAAAAGGGATGACGATTGTACCAGCACGCGACGGCTATAAAACGCGGCTCCGACACGATACGGCCGTCCTTCAAAATAGAGCACCCCATCCGCTGACACAAAAAGGTTAATGCCTTCGTGGCGCCATGCCCGCGGATCGGCAGCAATCCGTTGCGACAAATGATCGGCCAAGGCGTCGCGCCGCATCCACGCGGCCAAGCCAAGCGCGATGACAAATAAC
>DASZFB010000181.1:0-2828 GCA_035940275.1 Candidatus Eremiobacteraceae bacterium
TATATCAAGGAAGACAGCGTATGACGCTGACCTATCCTGTGCTCAATCGCGCACGGCGGATATTGTGGCTAGTGACAGGTAGTGAGAAGGCCGAGATGCTCGGCAGATTAGTACGCGGGGATCAATCGATTCCCGCCGGCAGAGTAAGCCAAGAGCGAGCCATCGTTATCGCCGACCGCGCAGCCACGTCGCAGCTCGTTCCGACAAAGTAATGTAGCGGTCGACCCTGTGTCGACCGTCCCCGCCATTTCGCTACGGTAGGTTGTTCGCGTCCTTTTGCGCCTCGAGTTGATCCACGGCCTGGCTCGTCCCCTGCGTCACGCCCGTGTGGCCTAGTTGTTGGGGCACGGCCTTGCCGTCGATTTCCGTCTGTGCAGCGATCGCGAGCTTGCAGTCGCTCGAGTTCTGCTGATCGGGGTGATTGTTGCAATAGGACAACATCACATCGCGGTCGGAATCGTGCGCCACCCAATATTCAACCGTCGATTTATCATTGGGATCGTGCGACACACTCGGTGCTAGCATTCCCTTCGCCCAGTACGCGATGATGGCGACGGCGAGAAGCAAACCGATAAGACTAAAGTTCCTCATACCTGAATTATCGGCCGGGTGCTGCGTTTTTAGTCACGAGGTGAGCTACGTCACGCAGACGGCTCGCTGCTCAGTTCGGAGAAGTCAGCTCGCGCACCGCATCGGTGAACGCGCGCGTATGGATGTCGATGTCGGCAGCCGTCGTGTCGGGGCACATCAACGCCATATTATGGAAGGGCGTGAGGAGAATGCCGCGATTGAGGGCGTAGAGATGCATGAAGCGATCGAGCTGGAAGTCGGCCGCGTGCGCGGCCTCCCAGCCGTTGCGGGCCGGTTGGGTGCGGAAGAGATATTCGGCCCGACAACCTAGGCGGGTGACGTGCCAGGGGACGCCTGAGTCCGCCATGGCGCTTTCCACGCCCTTCGTGAATACTTGAGCGAGCGGGATCATCCGCGCGTACGCCTCTTCAGTGAGGACATGCTCGAGGGTCGCGCGCATCGCTGCGAGCGAGAGCGCATTGCCGGCGAGCGTGCCACCAATGCCGCCCGTGTCGCAGTCTTCGAGATTCGTGTGCTCGACGATCTGCCGGCCGACCGCCTCGGTAAAACCATACACTGCACCGGGGATGCCTCCGCCGATCGGCTTTCCGAGCGTGAAGAGGTCGGGCTCGAGGTTGAACGCTCGTGTGTAGCCGCCGGGTCCAGTCGAGATCGTATGTGTCTCATCAATGATGAGCAGCGTACCAGCTTTGCGAGTCAACTCGCGCAACGCGGCATGAAAGCCGGGCTGCGGATGAACAATGCCAACGTTGGTGAGAGCGGGTTCGGTAAGTACGCAGGCGACGTCGCCGTGCGCCAACTCCGCCTCAAGTGCGTCGACGTCGTTGAATTCCACAACGCGCGTGGTCAGACTCGGGTGAACCGGAGGACCAATGTCGCCGCGCCGACACTCCGTGACGCCGCCGCTGAGCGTGATGAACGTTTCATCGACTGACCCATGATAACAATAGTTGAAGACAAGGATTTTTGGACGGCGCGTGATCTCGCGAGCAATCCGAATGGAGAAACGGTTCGCATCGGTCGCGGTCAACGCGAACTGCCAATAGCGCAACCCAAATCGACGCTGCAGCTCTTCGCCAACCATCACCGCATCTTCAGAGGGCAGCATGAGCGTGATACCGCGCTGCAGCTGCCTCGTGACCGCAGCGACTGTGGCCTTGGGCGAGTGGCCCGCCATCGCGCCGGTGTCGCCCATGCATAAGTCGACGTAGTCATGCCCGTCGACGCAACTGAAGTGTGCTCCCGAGGCGCTCTCGACAAAGACAGGAAATGCCCCCGGCCATTTGATCATCCAGTTCATGGGCACGCCCTGCAATAGCGAATCGGCGGCGCGCTGCGAAAGCGCCTTCGATTTTGGATGACTTTCTATAAAGCGGCGTTCTTCGCGCTGGTACAGTTCGCGCAGACGTGCGCGGTCAATCGAGCTTGATGTGGCCATTGCTCATAGTGTCTGGTTTCCTTGTTCGGGATGAATGGTGCGACGTTAGGTTCGCGCGATAGTACACCCTGCCGGTGAAACGAGGAAGAGTGAATGTGGAACCTGTACATCAGGTGCAATCACCGAGGAAGGAACCAACTCATGCTTGTGCTCTTCATCCTCACTCTTGCCTCCATGATGAACCCAATGTTCTCACCGCATACTATGGCAAGCTCAATTACAAACGAATTCTTTCCATTGACGCCCGGCGTAATGTTCGTTTACACGGGAAAAGAAGATGGCAAACAGGCGCGCGAAGAAATCCAGGTACTTTCGAAATCGACGGTCATCAACGGCGTCAAAGTGATCACCGTACGCGACGTCGTGTACCTTGACGGGCAGCTGCGGGAACGAGCCGACGACTGGTACGCACAGGATGCGTCCGGCAACGTTTGGTATCTCGGCGAAGACACAAAGGAATTCGAGAACGGGCGGGTGGTCAGCACTGCAGGCTCGTGGAAGGCCGGCGAAAATGGCGCTACAGCAGGCATCATGATGCCCGCGCGTCCTCGCATCGGTACTAGCTATCACCAAGAATACGCGCCAAAAATCGCCCAAGACGAAGCACAAGTCACCGCACTGAATGCTTTGGTCACGGTTCCTTACAAGAGATTTTCGGTGACGGTCTGCACGCGCGAGTCGTCACCCCTTGAGGCCGGATCGCTGGAGCACAAGTGCTACGCGAAAGGTGTTGGGCTCATCCGCTCCTCCTCAGACGACGCTTCAACCGACCTACAACTCCAAGCAATCAAGAAATAAA
>DASZFB010000182.1:0-2075 GCA_035940275.1 Candidatus Eremiobacteraceae bacterium
GATGCCAGCGGCTCCGGAGATGCCTTTGCTCAGCGAGAGCACACCGCTCCCGGCTATTCTTCCCTGTTCCGCTTTTTTGTGCCTCAGCAGTTCATCAGCCTCGATCTTTTCTACGGAGCCGGCAGCATCGTTTCAACCGTGAACGATATGGGTGCGTGGGACGAGGCACTCTTGCAAGGCAAGGTTGTGTCAAAGGAAATGTTTCGCATGATGACTACGAGTGGCAAACTCAATAATGGTAAGGATTCCAGCTACGGAATGGGATTTGTTCCGGGTTCACAAGACGGTCACCGCCTCGCCTGGCACAATGGTTTGGCGCCTGGCGCCGGCGGATATTGTCTCAACGTGATTTATCCGGACAACGACCTTGCTATCGTGATCTTGAGCAACGGAAGCGATTTCCAAGGCGAGCCTGAACAACTCGTATCCAAGATCTTCCGCTATACGGTGGGCAAGAAATAACCTAGGCGGCGCGCAGTGCAAGCGCCGCGTTGAGACCACCAAAACCGAAGCTGTTGGAAAGCACGAGACGCTGTTGCATGCGCGTCGGGAGTGTTGCTGCGTAGGTCAGATCGCAGCCGTCACCCGGCGTTTCGAGGTTGACGAGCGGCACGACTGTGCTTTCCTTGATACCAAGTGCGCACAGCGCCACTTCAACCGCGCCCGTCGCGCCGAGTGCGTGACCCATCATTCCCTTGATGGCGGAGATCACAACGCGATCGGCGTGTGCACCCAACGCGGCGCGGATGGCAAGGCTTTCGGTTGGATCGTTGAGCGGCGTTGAAGAGCCGTGCGCGTTGACGTGGTCGACCTCATCTGGCGCTGCGCCTGCTTCGCGCAGCGCCAGCGTCATTGCACGCGTCGCCTCGCGTCCGTCTGCTCGCGGCGCGGTCATATGGTCGCCGTCATTCGTCACGCCATAGCCCGCGATCTCCGCGTAGGGTACCGCACCTCTCGTAATCACATCCTCTTCGCGCTCGAGCAGCAACAAACAGCCGGCTTCTGCCATGACGAATCCATCACGCCGCGCATCAAATGGACGGCTCGCGCTTGCCGGGTCCTCATTGCGCGTCGACATGGCACGAATGATGTCAAAGGCTCCGAAGGTCAGCGGTGAAAGCGGAACCTCGACGCCTCCAGCGAGCGCGGCTCGACAAACGCCGTCTCGCACCGACCGGAATGCGTCGCCGATAGCGACTGCGCCCGCGGCGCACGAGTTCGAATTCGAGATCGACGGACCGTGCAATCCGAAGTGGATCGCGACATTACAGCATGAGGCAGCGCCGAACACGCTCAGCGCCAACATGGGATGCACTGCTTTCAGCCCGCGTCGCAAATACGCTTCGTATTGGCGTTCGGCAGAGCCGATGCCACCCAATGCGCTGCCGATCCAGACTCCAAAATCGCCGTCACCTCGTTTTGGCGTATAGCTCGAATCGTCGAACGCGAGTTGCGCCGCCGCAATTGCAAACTGACTGAAGCGGTCGGTGCGCTGCGCCTCTTTCCGATCCAAGAGCGCACCGGGATCGAAACCGTTGACCTGGCCCGCAACTTTCGACCGGAACTGAGATGGGTCGAATCGGTCGATGAGCTGTACAGCGCGCGTGCCCTCGAGCGCGCCGTTCCACATGTGCGTTCGGCCGATGCCGATTGGGGTGATCGCCCCGATCCCCGTGATGAACACGCGGCTAGCCACGGCGCGATTCTGCAACTTTCTTCATGCTCGCGAGTGTACGACCGGCGATTGGAGCAATGAATTGTTCGCAGATGATGCGCTGCCCGAGCCGTGTACGCACAAGCGGCAGTCGCAGCGCAGCCATATCATGGCTAATGATAACCCGTGTGCCATGCGGTATCGGATCGAAGATCCAGGCGACGCGCATGCCTTGCGCCCAGCCAGCGATGTGAACAAATTCAATGCGCGGGATCGCCGGAAGCAGATATTGCTCGGCCGTCCAGCGGACGGGGATCCAGTTACGTCGCGCCGCCATGATAGCGACACGTTCGTTGCTTGTCTCGCGCAGCACTCGCACGTAGCGGTAGTGCGGCAAGATAAGCGGCCAGTTTGCCACATC
>DASZFB010000183.1:0-4126 GCA_035940275.1 Candidatus Eremiobacteraceae bacterium
AGAACGAGATGCACTACATCCCGATGGGAGTGGGCATCATAATCTCGCCTTGGAACTTCCCATTCGCCATCATGGCGGGCATGACGTCGGCGGCGATCGTCACCGGCAATACGGTCGTGCTCAAACCATCGAGCGACGCGCCGATCGTTGCGGCGCGCTTTGTCGAACTACTTGAGTCGTGTGGAATGCCGGCCGGTGTTGTCAACTTGATTACCGGGTCAGGCGGCGCAATTGGAGACGCTCTTGTCAGCGACCCGCGCGTGCGCTTCATTTCGTTCACCGGCAGTAAGGAAGTTGGTCTGCGCATCAATCGCTTGGCGGCGGACGTGCAACCGCATCAGCACTGGATCAAACGCGTCGTCGCTGAGATGGGCGGTAAAGACGGGATCGTTGTCGCAGCGGACGCCGACATTGACGCTGCCGTTGAAGGCGTGGCATCGGCGGCCTTCGGGTATCAAGGGCAGAAGTGTTCGGCGTGCTCGCGCGCCATTATCGAAGCGCCGATCTACGATGATTTCGTGCAACGCCTCGCCGAACGCGTCGACAAGATTACCGTTGGCGACCCGGTGAATCCGGCGAACTACATGGGGCCGGTTATCAACGAGCGTTCGCGCAACAAGATTGAGGAATATATCAAGATTGGAAAGCGCGAAGGCACGCTAGTCGCCGGTGGCGAGCGCGTGGCCGAGGAAGGCTACTTCCTCGAGCCCACCGTGATTGCCGATGTTGCACCTCAAGCGATTATCGCGCAAGAGGAGATATTTGGCCCGGTGCTCGCCGTGATAAAAGCACGCGACTACGACGATGCCCTCACGATCGCCAACAATACCGAGTTCGGGTTGACCGGCAGTGTGTACTCACGCGATCGTCGCAAGCTTGAGCGAGCGCGCGACGAGTTCAACGTCGGCAATCTCTATTTCAACCGCAAGAGCACCGGCGCGATGGTCGGCGTGCATCCGTTTGGTGGTTTTAACATGTCTGGCACAGACTCGAAGGCAGGCGGTCCGGACTACTTGCTGCTCTTCTTGCTGGCCAAAACAGTGAGCGAGAAGGTTGGCTAGCGAGCCCAAAAAGCAGCCGGCCGCGCAAGCTGCCGCCCGTTCAGCGGCGGTCCCACCGCCCGTGACACTCGCTGAGCGCAGCATTGCGGCCATCGCGTTGCTTGTGGCAGCTGCGTTGCTCTATGGGATCCTCGGATTGACCGGCCTCCTGCCGCTGCCGGTCTCGGTTGCGAGTTTGGCGCGGGCGCAGAGTATCGGCCACGCAAAGGTCGTCGTGTCAGGCTACTACATCACGCAGCCCTTTGTCGGCATGGGCGGCGTTTCGCTGCCGCCATACATTTTTACGGCGGGTCCTGACAAGGGAGCGCCTGGAGTGCACGTCGGGCCTGAACTTCCCGACGTCAAAGCCGGCAAGGTTGCGGCAATCATCGACACGGCAACCGGCGATGGGAGCGAGGCTTCGCCGTTTGTCATTCACACGATCGGGCCATGGGATTCGTTCGTTACAGCCGTTATTGTCGGCGCTTTAATCGCCGTGGCGTTTGCGTTTTGGCTGGCCGGGACGGTCGTAGCGCTCGTGCGCCGGAGAGCTTAGTACTCTCGAAACCAGATCTGCAACCCATTGCAGATTCCGTAGGTGATGATCTCCTGCTCGAGGTCGCGCAGCCATTGTCGCGACGGCAGCGTCCTGCGCTCCCACGAGACGGTCACGCCGCTCAAAAGCGGAGTGACGCGATATCCGACATCCGAGTCCGCAAGTTCCGCTGCAGCTCCAATGAGCTGACTCACAGTTGAGGCCCACTCGCGAGATTTCGCGATCGGGTCGACGAGCGGCATCGAGATGACACCCGAACCCGTCATGTGGGGTTTGGGCTGATTCTCGCGCTCTTCTTTACGTTTCTTCAATGTCGCCACGGCACTGTCTCACTTCAACGCTTGATGGCAAAATGGGGTCTGACTTCATATACGATTTTGCCCCATCTGCGCGTCCGCCGCTAGGACGGATGTCACATTCTGAAAATTGTGGTATAAGAGCGTGCCCGGATGGGCCCGGGCACAATTCTTCATGGGCTTTTTAGGCTGCCATCCTAGGGTAGAGCTTGGAGGCAGCTGTGAAGAGAATTGTTGCACGCGAACTCATGGACGATGACGAGGCAATCGGCACACAAGCGCAGTGGCGCGAGAGTTTAGGCGACCTGGCATGGGTGAACACGGTCCTTGGGGGTTGGAAAGCCTTGCGCAGCGAGCTCGACCGCCTGCCCACGCTTCCTGCGCGGGTCGTCGATGTGGCAACGGGCGGCGCTGACCTTCCTCGGCACGTGCTTGACTATTTGACGATGCGCGGGAAAAAAGCAGTTTGCGTCGCCGTCGACCGCTCCGAGCGCCTCTTGGAGATTGCCCAAGATTTAAGCGGTGGGCGGGGCGATCTCGTCTTTGTCAGAGCCGACGCCCTCGCGCTGCCGTTCGCCGATCGCAGCTTCGATCTCGCCACCTTCAATCTCGCGCTGCATCACTTCGATCCCTCTGACGCCACCCGAGTGCTGCGCGAACTCGCGAGAGTCGCTGCGACCGTCATCGTCAACGATCTACGCCGGAGCGTCGTAGCGTGGGCGTTTGCTCGTTTCGTCTTTCCGTTTTTTACTCGTAACCGGTTCACGCGCCACGACGGACCAATGTCGGTGTTGCGCTCGTACACGCCCGCTGAAATGCAGGAGCTTGCGCGCCGCGCAGGCTGGAGCTGGATCAGCGTTCGCACGAAAGGAGGATACAGAATGACTCTGACAGGCGGAGTTCTCGCGTGACTGACGTTGCCATCATCGGGGCAGGGCCGGCCGGCTCGTCGCTTGCGTTGCGCCTTGCGCGCGACGGCTACGATGTAACGCTCGTCGAGCGGTCACGCTTTCCGCGCACAAAGGTTTGCGGCGACTATCTTTGCGCCGGCGTCATCAATGGACTGAAAGAATTGCACGTTGATGGCGCAGTCCTTGCGGGCGCATATCGTATCAGCAGCGTCGAGTTGCGCGGGTTCGGAGCGAACGTGCGACTGGCGCTGCCAGGTGCTGCGGCTGCCTCTTTGCCGCGCGCCGCGTTTGACAACCGGCTGCTCGCGCAAGCACGCAGCGCGGGTGCTCGCGTGATGTGTGGTGTCTTTCTTCGCGCCGAGGCGACCGGGCGCGCAACCTGCGTTACGTGTCGTGACGAGCATTGGGTGGAGCGCACGCTTCAGACTCGTGTGCTTGTCGGTGCGGATGGCGCCTGGTCTGCGGTCGCGCAGCGCGCCGGCATGGTAGGCGATACTCGCCGAGCCGGGCGGTGGGCGATCGGCGGGCACCTCCCCGATCGAGAAGCCGGCGACACGCTGCACATGTATGTTGGAGCTCGCGGCTACTATGCACGAAATCCGCTGAGCGCGAGCACTGCAAACAGCATGCTCGTCTTGCCGTATCCCGCGCGCGCAGAAGACGCAGATGCCATTGTAGAAGAAATGACAAACGGCGACCGACGCTTCGAACCCGAGAACGTCGAACGCTTGGTCGCCATCGGCCCGCTGCGCTACAGAGCTTCACGTGTCATCAGCGGGCGTACCCTGCTCACCGGCGATGCGGCCGAGCTGCTGGATCCGTTCACGGGCCAAGGCGTCGCCTCAGCGATCGCGTTGTCCGCGCCGGCATCCGCAGCTGTTTCCGCACTTCTGCGCGGCGAGCCGGAACAACGAGTCGCCAAGAATTATGCCGCGCAATGGCGAGCCATCGTCGCGCCGCGCCGCGCGCTCACCGACCTCGTCGAGGCAGTCGTGCGAATCGGTTTCTTGCGAGACCGGGCAGTGCGCAACATCCGGCGCGATGCAGGTGCCGCGCATGCGCTCCTGGCAAGCGTCAGTGGCATCACGCCAGCTCGCGACGCGCTCGCAAAGGCGGTCGTGAGCCAACTGCTTGCATCATGATTACCCATCAATCAATTGACGTGGACGCGTCGGCGGCCGACATTTACGCGCTCGCGCAGGATGTGGCAAACTGGCCGCTTATCTTGCCGCACTACCGCTACGTGCGAGTGCTGCGCGAGACAAGCAACGAACGTGTCGCTATCATGGCGGCGCGACGTAACTGGATCCCCGTCCGCTGGAC
>DASZFB010000184.1:0-4028 GCA_035940275.1 Candidatus Eremiobacteraceae bacterium
GTCGCGATGCAAGAAACCGCGCGATTGTGGGCGACACGTTTGGATGCTGCCATCGGTCCGTTTGTCAGACGTGGATTTCGTTTCATCTTCGCGATTGCACTCGCGACTGCGGTCGCTCTGCTTCTCGCAAGCGTGCCGCTCGCTGCGTATCTGCATGTCATGCAGCCGCTGCTGTGGGTGCTGCTCGCAATATATGTCGCGCTCTTGATGCTCGCAGGATTCGCGCGTGGTGCCGCCCAGGGTGCTCATCGCTTTCTCGTCTTCGCAGCGTCCTTCGCCGGTGAAGGCGCGTTGAAGGTCGTAATAGCGTTATGGCTCGTCGCGATTGGTTTCGGCGTGGCCGGCACGATGGGTGGACTGATTGCAGGTGCTGCGAGCGCTCTTGCCATCACATTACCCGCAGTCATATCGGGTGGCGCCGGAGGTTCGTGGCAACGCGGCGAGCAGCTGAAACTTGGGCGTTCAGCGCTGCTCGTGCTCGCGGTGACCACCGCGACTAACGCGTTGCTCTTCATTGATATGCTCTTTGCGAAGCATCATTTCACCCCGGAGATGGCGGGCTATTTCGGCGCGGCTGGGACCGTCGCGCGAACGATACCGTTCGCGGCGAGCTTCATCGCGCTCATCCTCATGCCCAAAGCTGCCGCAGCCCGTCACGTCGGCCGCGACGCCTTGGCTCGCGTTCTTGGTCTCGCGGCCGGAATGACCGCCGCGTGCGTCGTTTTCGTCTTCGCATTTATCAATGTTCTTGCGAAGCCAATCGTCGCGGTCACCTACGGACCCGCATTTTCCGGTGTCGCTCCGATCTTGCGGGCGTATACCATTGACGAAGCGCTGTTTGCGTTGTGGGCTATTGCGAACGCATACCTCGTCGCAGTCGCACGCTATGAGGTTGTTATCTATCTCGCCGCAGCGACAGCGGCCGAAGCCATCGCGATGGCAATCTTCGGGTCGACGCCGCTGCGACTCTTGTCGACAGCGATCATCGTGAATGCCACTCTTGTGCCCGTTGTGTGGGTGCTCGCGCTGCGCACACTTCGCGACGCGCCGCAGGCGCAAAGCCCCCTGCTCGCCGAAAACGCCTGATAATCCCCTCCACGAAAGGTCCTATCGAGATCATGAATGCGGTGCGCCAACAAGCGGCGAGCCACGTTTTCTATCGCAAGCTCAACCGCGAGCTAAAGACGATTGTGCGGGGTGAGGGCGTCTATTTGTATGACGCTTCCGGCAAACGCTATCTGGACGCATGCGGCGGTGCCATGGTTGCAAGCATCGGCCATGGCGTCAAGGAGATCGGCGATGCAATCGGAGCACAAGCGGCAACCCTCGCATACGTGAACGGCACGATGTTCGCGAACGAGCCAGTCGAACGGCTCGCGAGCGAACTCATCGAGCTTGCGCCGCCCGGCATTGAAAGAGCATATTTCCTCTCGAGCGGTTCGGAAGCAGTGGAAGCTGCGCTCAAGCTCGCGCGTCAGTACCACGTTGAGCGTGGTGAGCCTACACGTCGCGTTATCATCGCTCGCACGCCCGGATATCACGGCAACACGTTGCTTGCGCTTTCAGCATCGGCGCGCCCGCACTATCGGCTCGTGTTTGAATCCTGGCTCGTCGACGTTCGTATGATTGAAGCGCCGTATCCGTATCGCGCGGGAGACTTGGGGGAGCGCTCGCCCGCCATGACCGGCGATGCACTTGAAGACGCTATCCGTAACATCGGGCCGGAAAACGTTGCCGCATTCATCGCGGAGCCCGTGGGCGGATCGTCGACCGGAGCATCCGTTCCGCCGCAAGGCTACTATGCGCGGGTCCGGGAGATTTGTGACCGGTACGGCGTGCTTTTCATTGCCGATGAAGTTTTATGCGGCACGGGGCGCACCGGAAAGTTCTTCGCGCTCGAGCATTTTAAAGACGCTCGCGGCGGCCCAGTGCGACCGGATATCATCACGCTGGGCAAAGGGCTCAACGGCGGATACGTTCCACTATCAGCGATGTTGACGACTGCCGAACTTTTCAATGAGATGAAGCAGAGCAAACTCGGCGGTCTCATGCACGCGCAAACGTATTCCCATCATCCCGTTGCGGCCACAGCAGGTCTTGCGACCTTGCAGTATATGAGCAAGCACCATCTCGTAGAGCGCGCGGCGAAGGTCGGACCGCATCTGCTCTCGCGACTGAAAACAATCGCCTCGGAAGGTGAAGGCGCTGAAATGGTCGGCGACGTCCGCGGGATTGGCATGCTCGCGGGCGTGGAACTCGTCGCCGATCGCGCGAGCAAACGTCCCTTCGCGCGCCAGCTGAAGGTTGCAGAGCATCTTGTGGACGCAGGTCTCCGCCACGGCATCGTGTTATGGCCCAACACCGGTCACGCTGATGGAATTAACGGCGATCTGGTGCTCATCGCACCACCACTCACCATATCAGAAGAAGAAATCGAATATCTCGTTACTCTCCTGCGCGAAAGTTTAGCCGACGTCGCGAGCGACCTCGCCCTGAAAACCGGCAATTGAAGCAACGGATCTTTGAAGCAACGGATCTTTAGATCCGTTTCCCAACTAAAAAGGAAGTAGCATGAGCACCCAAGCCCCCACCAAACAACCAAAAATTACCTACTCCGCCATCGGCGGTAACATGGATGAGATCCACGCTGGCTTTGATGCGGCACTCGCCCGGATAAAGAGCGGGCTCGGCGCCACACATCAGCTTTATATTGACGGTCAATATGTCAAGGGCGAGGGGCCCTCGTTCGCCACGCGCTCGCCGATCGACCGCAACCTCATCATCGGCGAGTTCACGACTGCCAGCGAAAAGCAGATCGACGCGGCGGTGCAGGCGGCGAAGCGCGGTCAAAAGATTTGGGGATCGATGCCGTGGCAGAAAAGACTTGAGATCATGCGCCGCGCCGCCGAAGCGATCCGCCATCACCGCTACGAACTCGCCGCGGTGATGAGCATCGAGATTGGTAAGAGCCGCATGGAAGCGCTCGGGGATGCCGAGGAGTCGGCCGATCTCATTGACTACTACGCCGACCAAGTTGAAGCAGCCAACGGCTACATCCGGCCGCTCGGCCAGCTCTCACCGAACGAGCGAACGCAGGACGTGCTGCGTCCGTTCGGCGTGTTTGTCGTCATCGCACCGTTCAATTTCCCGCTCGCGCTGTCGACCGGCATGTCGAGCGCAGCGCTGCTCGCGGGCAATGCAGTCGTCTACAAACCATCCGTGCAAGCGCCGCTCACAGGCGCGGAGCTCGCCGAAATTTATAAGGAAGCGGGCCTGCCCGCCGGAGTGTTCAACTTGCTCTTCGGTTCCGGCGAAAAGGTCGGTGAGCCGCTCATTAATCACCCGGGTGTCGATGGCATCGCGTTCACCGGTTCCAAAGATGTCGGCATGCGGCTGATGCGTGAGTTTTCTGCCGGCGGCCGCTTCCCCAAGCCGGTGCTGGGCGAACTCGGCGGTAAGAACGCGGCCATCGTGACAACGAACGCCGATCTCGACATGGCTGCGGAAGGCGTCATGCGTTCAGCGTTCGGGCTGCAAGGACAAAAATGCAGCGCGTGCTCGCGCGTCTACGTCGACGAACGCGTCGCCGATAAGTTCTTAGAACTGCTGGTCGCAAAGACGAAGGCGATCGTCGTCGGCGATCCCACAAAGCGCGACGTCTATCTCGGGCCTGTCATTAGCGAGTCCGCCGCGAAAAAATACGATGAGGCAGTCGCGTCGGCGCGCAGCAAAGGTGAGCTGCTCGTCGGGGGCGAGCGGCTGGAGTCGCAACCGCTGGATCGCGGCAATTATGTTGCGCCGGTCATCGCGCGCCTGCCGCTCGACCACGAACTGTTTTCTCGCGAACTGTTCCTTCCGTTTCTCTCGGTTGGCATTACGAAGTCGTTCGACCAGTCGCTTTCAGAATCGAACCGTTCGGAACTCGGCCTCACGGGTGGCCTTTTCTCGAACGATGAAAAAGAGATCACTCGTTTCTTCGACGAGATGGAAGCGGGCGTGCTCTACGTGAACCGCCGCACCGGTGCAAC
>DASZFB010000185.1:0-2335 GCA_035940275.1 Candidatus Eremiobacteraceae bacterium
TCAGGCTGATTCGAATGGACTGCAAACCGGCGTCGATAAGCTCGGATAAAGCTTTAGGACTGCTCGCGTTTGTGTTGCAGTGGATGATGCCGGAGTGCACGCTCTCGCGCACCCGCCGAATCGCTTGTGCGATGAGCGGCGCCGCGAGCAGCGGTTCGCCCTCACATCCTTGTCCGAAGGAGATCATCCCTTTCTTCACTGTCCGCAAGTGCGCGACCGCGAGGTCGCTTATCTCTTCCAGCGTCGGCCGGCGACGTATGCGCTCTTGTGCGCTCTTGACTTGCGCGTCGGGTTCTTGCTCTGAGATACAACCGATGCAGCGCGCATTGCATGCGGGAGAGACGGGTAGCGCAGCTTCACCTTGGCGCAAAAACAAGTTCTGCGCCGTGAAGCATCCGTATTCGGTTGCGCAGGTGGCAAGCTGCTGCACAAGTATGTTTCGCGGAAACTCGAGCGAGCGCAGCGCGATGCCTTCGCGCACCTGCTCGTCCTCGTGGGTCTGCGGCGACCAGCTCTCTAACTCGTCAGTGCGCACGGCCGCAACCCGAAAGCCGGAATCGCTCCAAGCGACGGCGGTGTACCCGTAGAGCGGCAGGGCAGGCGCGCCGGCGCGCTCGACATACGCCGGCAGCAGAACTCGCGTGTAGCCCAGCGGCAGCGCCGCCGCAACCCCACAAATTTCCTCACCCTCGTGCTCCTCGAACACCCGCGCGGCGCCGGTGCTGGGGAAGCCGGTTACCGACCGCCCGGGAAGCGTCAACAAAAGCGATCCCTTGGGAAGCGGAATGAAATCTTTGTCGTCGGCCGGAGCGACGATGCCGCCGTCGGCTGCAGCAGCGATCCCGGGGAGGTCGAGCACCGAGCCGTCGGGTCGCGCGAAAACTGCGCGCAGCTTCGGCTGTTCTACGCGCTTGCGTGCCGGCCTTGAGCGAGCTGCCTTGACGTCCATACTATGCCGGTACTTCTACGTCGGTACGGAAGACGAGTTCTGCATTGCCCGTCAGGAGAACTGGGTGGCCGCTTCCTTCCCATGCAACGCGAACAGACCCGCCGCGCGTCGTCACCGTGACAGGTGATGCTGCTCGACCTGATGCGATCGCCGCTGCCGCCGCGGCGCAGGCGCCCGAGCCACACGCCCAAGTTTCGCCGACGCCACGTTCGTGCACGCGCATGCGAATCTCGTCACGGGTGGCGTGCGCGATTTCAATGTTGGGTTCGGTGTCGAACGTTTTCCACGCTGCGATCGTTGCTGCAAGCTGCGCGAGGTCGAGTTCTGCGGGGTCGCGCGTGACGAACACAACGATGTGAGGATTGCCGATTGAGACTGCGTATGCAGACGCAGATTCACCGTTGACGACAAGCGCTCGGTCGAGCTTGCCAAGCGAACCACCCAAGAACTTCGGCTCACCCATCGAGACGCGAACGCCTGGCGCACCATTCCAGGTGACAATCTTCGTCTCAACAAGCCCAGCCACCGTATCGATTGAGGATTCAGTGTGCTCCGGATTCTCTTCATACAGATAGCGCGCAATGCAGCGTATGCCATTGCCGCACATCTCAGCCTCGGAGCCATCCGGATTGAAGATTCGCATGGAAACATCGGCGGCTTGCGTGTGCGGATCGCCGAGCACCAGCAGGCCGTCTGCGCCCACGGCGAAACGGCGCGGGCACAGCGTGCGTGCGATCGAGGGATAGGGAAGGTCTGGAACGCCGCGAGCATCGAGGATGATGAAATCGTTCCCCGTTCCGTGACACTTGGTAACGGAGATGTGGGCCACTGCGAGTTTGCTTGCGTTACTGTGCGACGGGAGTTTTCACCGCGCCATCAACGGATATCGCCGGTTCTGCGTCGACCGGCGCCGCCTGGCGAGCAGGACCTCCGATCTCGGATCCCGAGAACTGTACCGGTGATTGCGGCGAGACCGTCGAGACGGCGTGCTTATAGACCAGATGCGGCTTGTTATCGTATTCGAGGATGATCGTAAAATTGTCGAACCCTCGA
This sequence comes from Candidatus Eremiobacteraceae bacterium, assembly GCA_035940275.1. Classification (GTDB taxonomy): domain Bacteria; phylum Vulcanimicrobiota; class Vulcanimicrobiia; order Eremiobacterales; family Eremiobacteraceae; genus JAFANK01. The sequence goes on from DASZFB010000185.1 coordinate 2,003, forward strand.
ACATGTCCACGCAGCTGGAATCCGTTGCGCAAATAGATGGTAACGGGCGCATTTTCACGCTTGATCGCTAACAGATAAGCGTCTTGCAGTGGCAAGTTATTTTTCACGCCAAGTTCTCCAATATCTCTCGCGGCCGTTGCATAGCGAGAACCGCCGCTCGTTGTGGCGGTTTCACTGCTGTTCACGTCGGCGCAAGCTTTTCCCTTGCCAGCGCGGCGATCGTGGAGATCGCGACGTCCGCGTTATTCGCATCGACGACGTGAGTTGCACGCATTCGCCGGAACCAGGTCTCCTGGCGCTTTGCATAGCGTTCCGTGCGGCGGATAGTGAGCG
>DASZFB010000186.1:0-3592 GCA_035940275.1 Candidatus Eremiobacteraceae bacterium
CGGTCTCGGCGGCCATTTGCGCTGCAAACGGTGTCGACTTCTTGCTGCCCTTGAACCCCATGCCGCCCGCGCTCGCCCACGAAATCGTGCCGCCGGTTGTATCGGTGATGGAGACGATCGTGTTATTGAAGCTCGAGTGGATGTGCGCGACGCCTTGCGAAACGTGCTTCGCTTCACGTTTCTTGCGCGGTCGAGCTTTCTTCGGTGCAACTGCCATTATTTCGCCATTCCTTTGTTATTTCCTGACGGACCTTGAGGTCCGTTGCTTCAAAAGTACGTTTTAGCGGCTATTTGCCGATCCCCGGACCCTTGCTCTTCTTCTTGCCGGCAACCGTCTTTTTGGGTCCTTTACGCGTGCGGGCGTTGGTTTTGGTCCGTTGCCCACGGACCGGCAGGCCGCGCCGGTGGCGCAAACCACGGTAGCAGCCGATGTCCATAAGGCGCTTGATGGCGCCCGAGATCTCCCGGCGCAGGTCGCCCTCGACCTTGAGGTTCTTCTCAATCTGCTCGCGCAGCTTCTGGATGTCCTCATCCTTGAGGTCCTTGACGCGCGTGTTGGGGTTGACCTTAGTGACCGCCAGCAGCTTGTTCGCCGTCGGCCGTCCAATACCAAAGATGTAGGTCAGTGCCACTTCCACGCGCTTCTCACGCGGCAAATCGATTCCGGCAATACGGGCCATGTGCTCTCCTTACCCTTGCGCCTGTTTGTGCTTGGGATTATCGCAAATTACGCGCGTGCGGCCCGCACGCTTGATAATCTTGCACTTGGCACATATCTTCTTTACACTGGGTCTAACTTTCACTGTTTCGTTCTCCATAAACGGACCTAAAGGTCCGTTGCTTCAAAGGTCGTTGCTTCAAGGTCCGTTGCTTCATTTATATCTGTAAGTAATGCGGCCTTGCGTCAGATCGTAGGGCGACAGCTCGACCAGCACGCGGTCGCCGGGCAGGATGCGGATGAAATTCATGCGGATCTTGCCGGAGACTCGAGCCAGGACCTTATGTCCGTTGCTGAGCTCGACACGGAAGAAAGCGTTGGGGAGCGGCTCGACGACCACGCCCTCGACCTCAATCGCCTCTTCTTTGCTCGACCCTACTTTTTCGGCGCGCTCCGCCTTTTTCTTCTTCCTATCCGATCGCTTGTATCCGCCCGGGCGTCTGCCTGGTGCCAACCTTGCCTCCTTCTCCGCGACGCATGGTGTCCGGTATGTAGTTCACCTGCGACGCAGCATCTGCGAGTGTCAGTATCTCAAAGCCGTCCGGTGTGACGGCAACGGTATGCTCGAAGTGCGACGACAGCGACCCGTCAGCTGTCACAACGGTCCATTGGTCGGGGAGCGTCTTGACCCGGAACGTTCCTATGTTGACCATCGGCTCGATGGCGAACACCATCCCCGGCTTGAGAATTACGCCCATCCCCTGACGGCCGTAGTTGGGAACCGGCGGTTCCTCGTGCAGCGCTTTGCCGATTCCATGACCGACGAGCGCGCGCACGACTGAGTATCCTTGCGCTTCGACATATGTTTGTACAGCATATCCAATGTCGGAAATGTGCACACCTGGACGCACAGCCTCTATCGCGATAACAAGCGAAGCCTGCGTGACGTCAAGCAGATGCTGCGCTTGCTCGGAAACCTTGCCGACCGGAACGCTGGCAGCCATGTCCGAGAACCAGCCGTCGACGCACGAGCCGATGTCGATCTTGAAGACATCGCCTTCTTGCAGCTTGCGCTTGCCAGGAATGCCATGTACGATCTCGTCGTTCACGGACGTACAAATGGAGCCGGTGAAACCGTGATAACCTAAAAATGCCGGAGTACCGCCCTCTGCGCGAATGAGCTCCTCTGCGTACGCGTTAATTTCTTGCGTCGTAACGCCGGGTCGAACCGCCGCAGTGAGCTTTTCGAGCGCCCGCGCGGTGACTCGTCCGCTGTGCCGCATCTTTTCTAACTCGCGGCTGCTCTTGCATGTGATCATACTGTCGGACCCACCGGTGCCTGAAGAGCCGTTATAATGCGATTGAAAATCTTGTCCACGTCGCCGTTGCCGTCCACGACACGCAACAAACCGGAACCGCCGTAGTATTCCGCCAGCGGTGCGGTCTTGCGCTGGTACTCGTCGAGGCGCTTCAGCACCGTCGCCTTGTCGTCGTCTGGCCTCTGAATCAACGGACCGGCGCAGCGATCGCACACGCCTGGCATGCGCGTCGGCGCCGATTCGAGATGATACAAGGTCTGGCACACCGCGCACAGACGGCGGCCGGTCAGGCGGCGCAGAACTTCAGCTGGGTCCACTTTAATTTCTATAACCCCATCCAATTGGTGGTTGTTGCGGTGCATCATTGCATCGAGAGCCGTAGCCTGCTGCGTTGTGCGCGGGAAACCGTCCAGCACAAATCCATTTTGTGCATCGCTCGAAGCCAGGCGTTCCTCTATGAGGCCGATCGTCACGTCGTCGGGTACGAGCTTGCCCGCATCCACGTATGACTTTGCCGCGATCCCCATCGGAGTGCGCTCTTTGACGGCGTTGCGAAAAATATCTCCGGTGCCAATTTGCGGAATGCGAAATGCTTGCGCAAGCAGCTTGCCCTGCGTTCCCTTGCCCACCCCAGGCGGTCCTAGAAGAACCAGTCGCCATCTCCGCGAGGTCATTGCTTGATGAACCCCCGGTAGTCGCGCATCGCGAGGCGCGCTTCGATCTGCGTCATCGTGTCGAGCGCAACGCCGACGACAATGAGCAGGGACGTGCTACCCAAGTAGAAGGTCGTGATGTGCGTGACGCTCTGCGTGAGGTTCGGCAACACGGCGAGCAAGCCAAGGTAGATCGCCGCGACAGCCGTGATGCGATGCAGGATCTTTTGCAGGTAGTCTGTGGTCGGCTTGCCCGGACGGATGCCCGGGATGAATCCACCCTGCTTCTTGAGTGAGTCGCCGATGTCCATGATGTTGACGACGACTTCACTATAGAAGAACGTGAACAAGATAACCAGCATAAAGTAGGTAAAATTGTAGAGGAAGCTGCCGTAGTTGAAATTGACGGCGATAAATTCTGCGATTGCATGCTGCCAAATGACCGGGCTCTGCTGCCACCAGCCAGAGACCTGCTGCGGCAAGAGCAGGATGGAGATCGCGAAGATGATCGAGATAACGCCCGCGTTGTTGAGACGCAATGGGATATAGGTGCTGCGTCCGCCGTAGACTTTTCGCCCGACCACTCGTTTCGCGTACTGCACCGGCACGCGCCGCTGTCCTTGGTACATAAAGATGATCGAGATCAGCGACAGGATCGCGATGAGCCCGAAGATGACCAGGCTCAAGATGTTGAGGCCGCCCTTCTCACCGAGCGCTAGCGTTTGCGCAAAGTAGACGGGATAGCGCAAGATGATGCCGACGAAGATGATGAGCGAGACGCCGTTGCCGATGCCCTTATCCGTGATCTGTTCGCCCAGCCACATGAGCCAGATCGTTCCCGCGGTTAGTGTGATCACGACCGTGGCGAGATAAAAGAAATCGCTGCGCTCAAAAACATGAGCTCGATTGAGCATGATGACCATGGCCGTGGCTTGGGCTATGGCCAGGACTACGGTCAGCCA
>DASZFB010000187.1:0-4978 GCA_035940275.1 Candidatus Eremiobacteraceae bacterium
AAATGTCTATCGATCCAGGCAGCAAGGCGCAGGGCGGTGAGCTTGGCTGGTTCGGCCCGACGCAGATGGTGAAGCCGTTCTCAGATGCGGCCTATGCGCTTGCGGTCGGACAGATAAGTCAGCCCGTACAAACGCCGTTTGGCTGGCACATCATTCAGCTCGAAGAGAAGCGCCCCGCGCATACCGCGTCGCTCGCAGATGCCGCGCCGAAGGTTCGTCAAATGCTTCTTCAACAGGCTGAGGCTGCGCAAAGCGGTCCCTTCATTGAACAGCTGCGGCAAAAAGCGAACATTCAGATCTACGACGATCGCTTCAACCCGCTCTTCCCGCCGACGCCCGCGCCCCAAAACATGGCTCCGGCGCCAACACCAGCACCGACGAAGTAGCCGACACACGGCTCTTTGATCCGAAGACAAGGCGCGGGCTTGACCCGCGCCAAATCTTTTGTGACATGCCCCAACTCTCCATCGTGGGCCTTGGTCCGAGCGATGCGGCTCTGCTGACGGTCGGTGCGGTCGATGCACTGCGCTCCGCACCCCGAGTCTTCACATGTAATGCAGCGCCGTCAACCCTCCAGTACCTGCGCGATCAGGGCATTGACGCACGCAGCATCCCTCTAGATGCCGGCGCTCTGCTCCGTGGCGTCGGAAGCGCCACTGAAGCCGCGGCCTCACTCTTTGCGCAAGGTGATACAGCTCTCGGCGTACCCGGCCATCCGCTGCTCGACTTCCCGGGACTGCCGCATCTGCTTCATGCACTGTCATCGCGGGGAATCAACGTCAACATCGTGCCGGGCGTGCCGCGTTCGGCGCTTTCCGCAGCCGCGATGTCGCCGCTTGTGCCACTGCCGCCGATCGCCGTCCATCATACTTGGGAAGAGCTCGTCGAAATCATGACTCGTTTGCGCGCATGCTGCCCGTGGGATCGCGAGCAAACGCACGAGTCGCTCTTGCCATACCTCGTCGAAGAGGCGCACGAGGTGGTCGAGGCCGTCGACGAACGCGATGCTAAGAAACTGTGCGAGGAACTTGGCGACTTGCTCCTGCAAATCGTATTTCACGCCCAAATCGCGTGCGAACAAGGCAAGTTTGCGGTCGCAGACGTCATTGACGCGCTGGCGAACAAGATGATTCGCCGACATCCGCACGTCTTCGGTGACGCGAGCATCTCAACGACCCAAGAGCAGATGAAATCCTGGGAGATGATCAAGACGCAGGAAGCATCGATCCGTCATCGTGAGTCGCTGCTCGATGGCATCCCCAAGACGTTGCCGTCGTTGCTGCACGCGCAGCGCATGCAAGAGAAAGCAAACACGGTTGGTTTTGACTGGCCGCAGGCGCGCGACGTTCTCGTCAAGCTCGACGAGGAGTTGGCCGAGCTGCGAGAGGCAATCAATGCGCATGACGCGGCGAGCATGCGAGACGAACTCGGAGATCTGCTCTTCACGATCGTCAACCTGGCTCGTCGTAGCGGCGTCGACGCCGAGGCGGCGCTGCGCCAAGCCAACGCGAAGTTTCGGCGGCGCTTTGCGACGATGGAACGCATTGCAGGCGGTGGAGCAACGGCGCTCGCCAATCGCAGCTTGGACGATCTTGACGCCCTATGGCAGCGGGCGAAGGAACATGAGGCTGGACAAGTTTCTTAAGGTTTCACGGCTCGCGAAGCGTCGAACGGAGGCCAAAGAGGCGCTCGACGCTGGGCGCATTGAGTGCGACGGCAAGGCGGTGAAGGCATCGCACCTTGTCAAGGTGGGCGACGAGCTGCTCATACGGTATGCAAACCGCACGGTCCGGATTCGCGTCAAAGCGGTGCCCGAGCGGCCCGCACAGAAAACGAACCCGAGCGACCTCTACAGCGTCCTCAGCGACGAACGCTCCCAGTAGGATGAGTTTTTTGGAGTACAACTCGAAGCTTCCACGCCTGACGATCGGTTTCTTCACCGACACCTATCAACCCGAAACCAACGGTGTGGTCACATCGATCGTCTCGACGGCGCGGGCACTGCGCCGCCGTGGTCATCGCGTCATCATCGTCGCGCCGGCGCATCCCGAAGGCGATGAAGAGCATCCGGATGTGTTCCATCTACGCTCCACATCGTTCCCCTTCTACCCCGGATTTCGGATGGCGTTTCCACTCCCGGCCAAAGTAGTCGCCAACCTGCCGACCGTGCCGTTTGACGTCATTCACGCTCAGACGTTTTTTTTCATCGGATGTCTCGGTGCGTATCTCGCGCGAATGCGAACGACTCCGCTCCTCTTTACCTATCACACGAAGTTTGAGGATTACTTACACTATTTACCGGTGCATCGGCGCATCACCAAGCCGCAGACCTTGTGGGTATCGCGCGAGTTTTCCAATCAGTGTGACCGGGTTATCGCCCCGTCGCAAGGGACTTCAGATCTGTTGCGCTCCTATGGTATCACCGCACCGGTTGAAATTTTGCCAGGCGGCGTCGACCTGGAAAGCTTCGGCCTCGAGGCCCAGGAGCCGGCGGCCATTCGCGACGCCCGCCCAGGTCCTGTGTTGCTGTCGGTCGGGCGCCTTGCCAAAGAAAAGAATCTCGATCTGCTGCTCGACGGGTTTGCCGTTTACGTGCGCTCGCAGCCGCACGCTCGCCTTGTGATGATCGGCGACGGACCGCACCGTGACGAGCTCGCGAAACGCGCGGCTGCGATCGGCGACGGCGCGAATGTCGTCTTCGTCGGCGCCCTCGATCAATCGCAGCTCGGTGCGTACTATCGTAGCGCCGACGCATTTGTTTTTACCTCGTTAACTGAGACGCAAGGTCTCGTGCTGGTCGAGGCGCTAACGCACGGATTACCTGTGGTTGCCGTTGATTGCCAAGTGACGCGTGAGATCGTGATCGGGGATTCCGGTGCGGTGACGCCTGCGGAAGCGGACGCCTTTGCGGCCGGCATCCGGTCGGTGCTTGACGAGACACCCGAGCGACGCACACAACGCAAAGATGCGGCTCGCCGTGCCGCCGCGTCATTCTCCATTGACGCTATCGCGGAGCGGCTCGAGAAGATGTACTTGAGCGCGCTCAGTGATGTCGCTGTCGCCCACTCTTAAAGGAAGTTTTGTTCTCGCGCGACACCAAAGATGAGGTCGCAGGCGCTCATCTCGGACGCGCGTGCTGCCCGGCATCGTTTCTTCGCGCACTCAATGTGTTCGGCACAGTTTCGCCCCACGGAGCTCACCCGACGCTGACGATTGCAAGCGAGCGCGGATCAGTTGCCCGAGCGGTCATCGCTGGGGCACACGCCGCTAGTGTGGAAGCCCACGCAGCACGTGTGCCGACTCACCGAGCCGGCGCTCGCTGGACTGTAAGCATGCCGGCATTTGATCGGCGAACGGTCTCACGGCTAGCATCAGGCGAATCAATACGCCTTCCCCAGCGACTATGTTGCCGCCGTGCCTGGCTACGCGCAGCATTTCTGGCGTGCGGTTCTGTAAGCGACCCGGCGCGCGGTTATCATCTCGAATTCTTTTGTCGGAGCGAGCGTGCGGCACGCGCTGCATCCGAACTTATCGCCAGCTTCGGCACCGATGCGGGCATCACGCGGCGGCGCAACCGCCCTCTCGTCTACGTGAAAGATGCCGAGACCGTGTCTGCACTTCTCGCACACATGGGCGCAAGTCACGCGGTGCTGCGTCTTGAAGGCCTGCGCGCGCTGAACCAAACAAAGAACTCCATACATCGAACGGTCAATAGTGAAGCCGCCAATGCCGCTCGAGCCGCAGTGAGCGCAGCGCGCCAGCGTGATGCAGCATCTCGGGCGATTGCCAAGCTCGGATTCTCTAACATGTCGCCCGCGCTGCGCGAGGCAGCCAAACTGCGCATTGCATATCCGGCGAGAACGTTGCGAGAATTGGCACGCGCGGCACAACCTCCAATCAGCAAGGCGGCGATGGCAAGTCGCCTGCGACTTTTGGAGCGGCTTATCAAGAGGTAACCGCGCGAGAGTCGGCGGACTACGTTTGTCCACGCCTTACTTATCGATTGGAGGCATATCCTCACATGGCAACCCGCATCGCCATCAACGGCTTCGGGCGCATCGGCCGACAAGTGCTCCGCGTTTTTCTGGAGCGATATCCCAAACTCGACATCGTTGCCATCAACGATCTTGGCGACACCAAGACCATGGCCCACCTTTTCAAACACGATTCCTCGTACGGCAACTATCCCGGTAGCGTGAGCGCCGGTGAGGGAACCATGTCGATCGACGGGCGTGCCATCAAGTTGCTGTCCGAGCGAAATCCCGCAAGCTTGCCGTGGAAAGATCTCGGCGTCGACATCGTGCTTGAATCGACCGGCTTTTTCACCGATGGGACGAAGGCTAAGGCACACCTCGATGCGGGCGCGCGGCGCGTCATTATCTCTGCGCCAGCAAAAAATGAAGACGTCACGATCGTGCTCGGCGTCAACGAAGAAACCTACGATCCTGGTAAGCACAAGATCATCTCTAATGCGTCGTGCACCACCAATTGTCTGGCTCCCGTTGTGAAAGTGCTCTCGAACGAACTCGGCATTGCGAAAGGTACGATGACGACCGTACACTCCTACACGAACGACCAGCGCATCCTTGACTTCCCGCATGAGGACCTGCGCCGTGCGAGAGCAGCAGCACTCAACATTATCCCCACAAGCACGGGTGCGGCGAAGGCGCTGCACTTGGTCGTTCCTGAAGTCAAAGGCAAACTCGATGGTTGTTCGTTGCGTGTGCCAACGCCGACCGTCTCGATCGTGGATCTGGTTGCCGAAACAAACAAGCCGACGACAAAAGAGGCTGTCAACGACATGTTCCGCCGCTATGAAAGCGGACGCATGAAGGGCATTTTGGGTGTCTCGGATGAGCCGCTCGTGTCCATGGATTACAAGGGCGACCCACGGTCATCGATTGTCGATGCGTTGTCGACCATGGTGGTAGCAGACAATCTTGTGAAAATATTGGCCTGGTATGACAACGAGTGGGGC
>DASZFB010000188.1:0-3195 GCA_035940275.1 Candidatus Eremiobacteraceae bacterium
AAACTGCCCGGACGGTTTGATTCAGGTCCGAGATGTCTGCGGACAGAGCTTCGGTTGCGCCCTGGACCAGTTTGGGGGTGCGCCCAACCAGGCGCACCGGTTGCCTCGTGTGCGCAAGCTCTCTGACCAGCTCCGTCCCGATTGCGCCATCCGCTCCTAGAATCGTTTGCATACGGTCGCACTTTAAAGCGGCCACTCACAGCGCACAGCAACTGCGCCATGGCCGGTGGAGGCATCAGGCGCAGAGCTGTCGAGGCAACGCAAGTGAAGGCCGCTGGCACTGAGTCCTTGGAGCAGCAGCCGCGCACGTGCGGTCCCCGGTGCCCTAAATATCACCTGCGCGTGCGAACCGAGCGATGTGGTCAGCAGCGCGAAACGCGAGCGCCTGAATCGTCATGGTGGGTTGGCCCCGTCCGGACGTGACGAGGCTGCTGCCATCGCAAAGGAAGAGATTCCGGACGTCATGGGTTCGGTGATAGCGGTCTGTAACCGACGTGCCAGGGTTGTCTCCCATTCGGCACGTACCCAACAAATGCATTGAGAAGTTCTGCTCCCGGACCGGTACACGTATGACGCGCTGTGCGCCGGCGGCATCCATGATCTCAACCGCGCGGTCCTGCAGGAACCGCGCATTGGCTAGATCGTCGGGATGATCCTTGTACGTGACACGGAGCGCAGATCTGCCCCATGCGTCCCTAAGCGTCGGATCGAGACTCACACTATTCGTAGCGATCGGCAATGACGTACCGTGACACAACAGCGTCATCGAGCGCGGAAACTCGCGTAGGCGTGCCTTGAACGCGGCACCCCAGGCGGGACCTTCTGTAGACAGTCGCTGCGCCCACACGGCAGGCTGCGGCCCGATCCGTGCGTCGATGCCACCCCCGCCGTAGAAGCCGCGTTTCGGGTCGGCATCGTAGAAGTCGTGAACCACGCGTGTGACTTGCACGCTCTTGAATTCGTTGAGCTCATGCTCGAAGACTGCGCTCACACGAGCGGCGTAGTTGAACATCAGATATTTGCCGACCAATCCGCTCGAGTTCGCGAGGCCATCAGGATGCTGGCTGCTCGTGGAAGCCAGCAGCAACCGTGGGGTTTCGGCACCGTTGGCCGACACGACGACAGCCCGGGCCTTCTGAAAGCGCTCTCGGCCGTTTGCATCGAAGTACGCGACGCCTGTTGCCCGACCGCGTGCGTTCGTGTCGATTCGTACGACGTAACTGTTTGCCCGAACTTCGCAGCGCCCGGTCGCCTCGGCCTCCGGGATCATATTGAACAGCGTCGAGGATTTCGCCTGCACCTCACACGCAAAGCCATGACAGAATCCGCAGTGGATGCAAGGCGCCCGACCGCGATACGACTGCGAGTTGATGGCCATGGGCGCCGGGAACGGATGCAGACCCAGTTTGCGTGCGCCGCGCTCGAGAAGCACACCCGAGGACTTCACGGGCAAGGGCGGCATGGGATACGGGCGCGAGCGAGGTGGATCGAACGGGCTCGCGCCGGCAAGACCGGACACGCCGATGTCCCAATCCACTTTCGTGTAGTACGGCTCGAGCTCCGCGTAAGTAATCGGCCAGTCCTCGAATCCAGTGCCGGCGATGGAGCCGAGCCGACTTCGCTCCACGAAATCGATCTCGTGGAAACGCCAGTAGTTCGCGGTGAAATGCGTGCTGCTGCCACCAACGGTCCGGGCATACCAGAGCGCCGGACGCATGCCGGTCGGAATGGCTGCTGCGGAGGGATCGGCCCGGAAGGTCTGCGGGCTGCGCGCCGTGTCGTTAGTGATCCCGGCTAGAAACCAGTATTTGAGTTCATCGTGCTCAAAGTCCGCTGCCGTAAGCCGCGGCCCTTGTTCAAGCACGACCGTACTAAAGCCACCGATCGCAAGCTCGCGAGCAATGACCCCTCCCGCGACGCCCGACCCGACCACCACAAAGTCGACTACGGTCGAGTCGTGATAGCGTCGCCCCGTCACCGTAGCGGCTCCTCAGCGCCGAAACCCGGGTAGTCGCGGTCGTAGTAGCCAAATGGCGGCGCGAACGCGTGCTCGTCCGCGAAACCAATCAGCTGCCAACCGAGCCCATCCCGATTGCCCCCGTACTGCGGCATCGTCAGCGCTCCGAGCACGGTTAGCTGCTGTAGGGATGCGAAGAACGGCGTGCGCTCGACCTGCCGCAACCATTCAACCTGCCGGACGGGAGCCAGTGATGCGAACTCTTCGGCAGCGGGATTGCGCGAGCGGTACTGCGTATCAAAGTCCGCAAGCCCGGCACGGAAAGGTCCGGCCAGTGGCGCGAGAAACCCCGCAAGTGCATGGTCAATAAAGCGCGCAACGCCCATTTCACGTGCGCCTGGCGTCTCATCGGTCGGGATGATCTGGGCGACGATCGCCTCGACCGTACGCGACTCACTGGCGTTGAAGAAACGCCGTTCCGTGCTGCCGTGCGCGTCAGCGGGCGCGGCGACGAGTGCGGTCGCGGAGCGGCAGAGGGCAATGGCTCCCGCGATTCCGAGGCCCGCTTCAAGCAGCGCGCGGCGCGAGTACAGCGCTTTTACATCACCGCAGTCAGGCATGACGATCTCCGGCACCGACCGTCCCGAGTGAGCGATTCCGATGAAAGAAGGATACGCCGCGAGGAGGCTTTCCGCACCGCCGGGTGCTGGGTTAGGTGCAACACATGCGCCTGGGCCGCAGCAACGCGACTAAGCGCGGACGGTCTCGCGCTCTTTCGCCACGCGCCGCGCCAAAGAACGGACTGTTAGACTCGCTGCGGATCTGACTACCGGACTGTCGTCGACACGCCTGCGACGCATTCACGAACGTCCGCTATGGCGCCATTCTGTCCCATGAACGGCCGCTTGTGGGCCGATCGGCGACGGTCGACCCGTGCGAGAAGTTTTTGGGCTAACAGCTCATGGACGAGCGGCATCCCTTGAGACCCACGGATGCCGTCGTTTCTCCCGAATGCCGCCGGAGATAAGACTTCCCATCGTGTGAAGGCGTGGATGAGACTCGCCGACTCTGCACATCGTACAACGCTCCGCATCGCGATCAATCGGATCGCTTTATATTCGCTACCGTCTTGCGTCGGCTCACGTACACTGCGCCCGACCCATAGGAGCACGGAACGGAGAGTTTGATTTTTCTTGTTGGATCGTTGTAACTTGTTGATTATACTAGAGAAAAAGTCA
>DASZFB010000189.1:0-6619 GCA_035940275.1 Candidatus Eremiobacteraceae bacterium
CGACAACGTCGTAGCCTTGCCCTCGGCGGCCGAAGCTCCCAAGATACGACAAGTCCTTGCGGATTTGGGTGGACGACATGCCGCGCCCGATCCGCGCCGCAAGCTCGTGCGAGGTGAGAACCTTATCGCCGGCGCGCAGGGCATCTTCACATCCGCGATGATACAGAAACAAACGCGGAATGCTGATAACGAGGCCGCGCTCCGCTGATTTCTCGAGCGCGCCATCTCCCTTCGAGCGGGCGCTTCGACGGACTATGTGCACGCCACGGGAGACTTGCTGCTTACCGTTGTTCGTGGATCTGGGCTTGGATTTGCGCGATGATGTTCTCATCTCAGTGCCGCGACACGGCGTGCATTGCTGCGAGCGCCTCCTTTGCTGCGGCCACGGTGTCGGCGATGTCAGCTTGGCTATGTGCGAGTGACACGAACCCGACTTCGAACGCTGACGGCGCAAGATAGACGCCGCGATCGAGCATTGCATGAAAGAACGCGGCATACGCGCTTACATCTGAGTGCTTGACGCTTGCAAGATTCCGAACCCGCTGCTCGTTGAAGAACAGTCCGAATATCGAACCGATTCTGCTGAACTGGACGGCAATCTCGTGCTCGCTAAGGGCAGTTCGAACACCCGACTCCAGCGCAGCTCCGACCATTTCGAGCCGTTCGTAGACGCCGGATTTTGCGAGCTCACCCAATTGCGCTACGCCCGCAGCCATTGCGATGGGATTGCCCGACAGCGTGCCGGCCTGATAGACATCACCGAGCGGTGCAAGATGACCCATGATCTCAGCTCGCCCGCCGAACGCGCCCACAGGCAATCCGGCGCCGATGATCTTGCCGAGACACGTGAGGTCGGGTGTGATGCCGTAGAGCGATTGCGCGCCGCCATGCGCGACACGAAACCCGGTGATCACTTCGTCGAAAATCACGAGTACACCGTGACGATGAGCAAGGTCTGCTATGGCTTGGAGAAATCCAGGTTCCGGCAGCACAAGACCCATGTTGGCAGCGATTGGCTCGACGATGACGCACGCAAGGCTCTTGCCGTGCTCTTTGAATGCACCTTGGAGGGCTCGTTCGTCGTTGTACGGCACGACCATCGTCAACGCCGCGACGTCTTTTGGCACTCCCGCGGAGCTGGGCACGCCAAACGTCAACGCACCGGACCCGGCGTTGACGAGTAATGAGTCTGCGTGCCCGTGGTAACACCCTTCAAATTTGAGAATTGTATCGCGTCCGGTGTGGGCACGCGCAAGACGCAATGCGCTCATGCACGCCTCTGTTCCCGAACTGACAAAACGCAGCATCTCAATCGACGGCATTGCGTCTTTGATCAGTTGCGCAAGCTCTATCTCGCCGGGGTTGGGCGCACCGAACGATGTGCCCATTGCTGCCGCGCGCTCGATCGCTGATGTGACAGCTGCGTGTGCATGGCCCAGGATCAGCGGTCCCCAGGACGCGACGTAGTCGATATAGCCGCATCCATCGGCGTCGTAGACGTGCGACCCTTCGCCGCGCACCAAAAACCTTGGAGTGCCGCCCACACTTTTGAACGCGCGCACCGGCGAATTGACACCACCCGGAAAAAGGTGCTGCGCGGTATCAAACAGCCGGCGCGATCGTGTCTCGCTCATCCCGTTTCGATGCCTGCCAGGTCCTGCAGAGTATTCACGTTGATGAATTTTATTGCTTCAGCCGCAGCGATGTCATAGTGGATCACGCGCAGCCCTTCGAGCGCCTGCGTAACTTTCTTCTGCCCAATTGCAAGCGATCGCACTGCGCTCGCGCGCAGCGCGGTAGTATCATACAGAGCCGCGAGCGGTTCCACGTCTCCATTTGGATGGCGCGGGAGAATAACGTCAGGTGCCACGCCGCTGCGTTGTGTCTCTTGGCGGTAGCGCTCTTCGAGTGCGTCAACAATTAAGGCGTCCACGTTCGGCAGATCGCCCGCTGCGGCAAACAGCAACGGGGTGCGAACCTGCGCGGCGGCGCTTGCGAGGCCACCGAGCGGCCCTGCGTCACCGTATGCGTCTTGTACCATGGGCGCCGAAATTCGCTCGGCTATCGCAGCAGGCAATGGCTCGCGAACGCTGACGACGCATGGACGACCCGCACCCGTGAGCTTGCGGTACACTCGCACTATCATCGGTTCGTCACCAATCGTGCGCGTGAGCTTACCCGGCAGCCGAGTCGCTCGGCCACCCGCCAAGAGGACGATCGTCACCGCATTTTCCCGACTCATTATGAGCGATGGGCTGACTTAGCGCTTGGCGCCGTTTGATGCAGCGGTCGCAAAATCGCGCGCAAAATATGTGACGATGACATCCGCCCCCGCGCGTTTGAACCCGACGAGCATTTCTTCGACGACGCGAGATTCGTCGAGCCAGCCGTTGCGCGCAGCAGCTTTGATCATCGAGTATTCGCCGCTGACGCTGTACGCACCAACCGGAACGTTGACCGCGTCGCGCACGCGCGTCAGAACATCGAGGTATGGCAAGGCGGGCTTGACCATCACCATGTCGGCGCCTTCTTCAACGTCGAGCAACGCTTCTTTGATCGCCTCGCGAACGTTGGGCGGATCCATTTGATGACTGCGACGATCGCCGAACGCAGGCGCAGAATCCGCAGCTTCGCGGAACGGCCCGAAAAACGCAGACGCATACTTCACGGCGTACGAGAGGATGGCGACATCCGTGTACCCTTGTGTGTCAAGCGCATGGCGTATCGCGGCCACTCGCCCATCCATCATGTCCGATGGAGCGATGATGTCAACGCCGCAGCGCGCATACGAGAGCGCGCCTTCTGCTAAGAGTTCGAGCGTGCGATCGTTGTCGACGACGCCGTCACGTGTCAAGATGCCGCAGTGCCCGTGCGAAGTGTACTCACACGCGCACAAATCTGCGATGACGAGAAGCTCGGGTGCGGCTTTCTTAATAGCAGCGATGGCTTGTTGCACCACGCCGTTTGGGTCGGCCAGTGCTGACGCACGATCGTCTTTGAATGGAGGGAGGCCGAACAAGAGCACGGCTGGGATGCCGACTGAGGCTGCCGCCTGCGCGTCTTGCGCAATTCGGTCGACCGATTGATGATACACGCCAGGCATCGACTCGATCTCTTTGCGAACGCCCGCACCCGGCACGACGAACATGGGCTCGATGAGATCGTCAACGCTGACTTTATGCTCAGCAACGAGCCGGCGCATCGCCGCATTGCGACGCAGCCTACGCGGGCGTTTGGTGGGCAGCGGAATGTCGATGCCGGCATCATGGCCGGGCACGGCCGGTGTCACAGATTTCAACGGCTTCATGGCGTTTGCAGCTCTCGCTGTCGAGCGGAGGCGACGATCTCGCGGCCGCCTGCCGCAAGCATTTCGGAGGCAACTGCTTCGACGGCCGTTTTCGCTTCCGCTGCGTCCGCGTAGCGGCCCTGAGCGGTACGTCGCACGGATTGTGTGCCGTCCGTCGCTGCGATCACGGCCGAGAACCGCCAAGTATCGCCCTCAACTCGCACATGCGCGCCGATCGGTGCCACACAACCGCCCCCAATGTGTGCGAGAAATGCGCGCTCCAGGCGCGTCGCAAACGCGCTCGGTTCGTGATTGAGCGCAGCGATAAGATGCAGCGTCGCTTCGTCCTTGGCGCGACACTGCACAAAGAGTGCACCCTGACCTACGGCAGGCACCATGACGTCAAGCCTGAGCGGACTCCCACCGCCGATCGATTCCAACAAGCCAATGCGCAGCAGTCCTGCGAGTGCGAGGATCGCCGCGTCGTACTCGCCGGCGCGCACCTTCCCGACGCGCGTATCAACATTGCCGCGCAACGGCGCGATGCTGACGTCCTTGCGCAAAAGATGAACCTGCGCAGCCCGCCGCAGCGAACTCGTACCGATAACCGCGCCGGACGGCAACGCCGCGATATCCTTATAGATGTTGTCCTTCGAGACGAGCACGTCGCGCGCGTCCTCGCGTTCGGGCACCACGCCGGCGTCGAGTTCTGGCGGAAGCGCTGTGGGCAGATCCTTCGCAGAATGAACGGCGATATCGGCACGCTCGTCGAGCAACGCGTTCATCAATTCTTTGACGAAGACGCCGTCGCCGCCGATCGCGACGAGGCTGCGATCGGTCTGCGCGTCACCTTTGGTCGTTATCGGGATAATCTCGACGTCGATAGCCGCGCTGTCTTGCAGGCGCTCCACCACGAGTTTCGTCTGCACCATGGCAAGCGCGCTGCGGCGAGTTGCGACGCGCAGGGTGCGTCGTTGCGCCCGTGGTGCAGCATTCTCCATGAAGGGAGACTTATGCGAATAGTTGCAAGTTCATTCACGTGCAACGCACGGTCGAGAAACCCGCTTCAACGCTGTGGCTGTTCCGACTCGGTGTCTTCGCTTTTTTGACGTGGCTGTATTTCGTGCGTCTCGGCGCGGGCTCGCTGTGGGATAATAGCGAGTCGACCTATGGCGAGATTGTCAAAGAGTTATTCCGCACCGGCGATTGGCTGACGCTGCACCTCAACTATCATCCGTGGTACATTCATCCGCCGCTGTGGTTTTGGACGACAGCTGGATCTGTCGCTGTGTTCGGGCTCAACGAGTTTTCGCTGCGCTTCCCATCAGCGGCATTCGGCGTCCTGACCGCAATCGCGGTCTATGCGGCCGGCCGGCGTTACTATGGCGAAAATGCAGGACTGCTCGCCGCGCTCGCGCTCGGCACGAGTCTCGAAGTCATCGTCATTTGCCGCCTCGCCATCATGGACAGCATGCTGCTGTTTTTCACCACGCTCGCAACGTTTTGGATTTATTTCGCCATTCGCGAAGGAGATCGTCGTGCATTTTGGATCGCGGTGATCGCGGCCGCGCTCGGCACTCTTACCAAAGGTCCGGTTGCGCTCGCGCTCCCAGTGCTTGTGCTTGTCGCGTTTTTAGTGTGGAGCCGGCGGCCGTTTTGGCGCGGCCTGCCGTGGCTCGCGGGCGTGGTTGTCTACGTCGTCATCGCGGGGTCATGGTTTGCCGCTGAAACAGTGATCCATGGGCCCGGATTTTTGACTCTGTATTTCGGATTGAGCAACGTGGGCCGCTTTCTCTCACCATTTGAAAACCAACCCGGGCCCTTTTGGTATTATTTGCCGGTCGCCGCTATCGGCTTTTTCCCGTTCGTCGCGTTCGTGCCGAAGGCAATCAAAACTGCCTGGCAACGCTCCTCAGATGACGAGCGTTTCCTCCTCGCATCGGCGATCGTGCCCTTTGTCTTCTTTTCTATAGCGCAGACGAAGCTGCCAAATTATATCATCGCCATTTTCCCCAGCTTCGGGATATTGGTGGGCAAGGTGTTGAGCGACGCGATCGCGCAGAACAGCGTGAGGACGTTGCGGGGCGCGCTCATTTTTTTGCCCGCCTCGCTTCTGCTTATTACCGCCGGTGTTGTTATTTACGGAGAGAGCCAGAACGCAGGGCCATTTCACGCGCTTGCGCCGTCGCTCGCGTTGCTCGGCTGGTTTGTCGTGCCGCCCGCGATCGTTACCCTGCTCGCAACCTATTTCGCAAATCGCGCATGGATTGCGCCCGTCGGGTTGGCGCTGATGATGGCCGGATTTATCGGTTCCGTCGCCTTTTCGGTTTTGCCGCGCACGGAAGCCTTCAAACCGATGAAGGCCATGGCCGCAACGGTGATGTCCTACTATAGGCCAGGTGATAAGATCGGAATCACGGGCCCACCGGGCGGCTTCTCACTTCTCTTCTATACGGAGGGGCACGGCATAACGTCGGTGGGCTTCACGCCAACCGCCGACCAGCAGCCTCCCGATTTCTTTGGCCAGCCGACACGGGTCTTGTGCGTTATTACTCCGACGGACATCGGCATGCTCGCGAAGCGCGGAATCAAGGTGTGGGTCTTGAAGCGCACGCCGAAGCTATGGCTTGTCACGAATCGCCGACCAGCATCCTAACCGCAAGCTGTTATTCTCGCGAACTTATTTGTACGAATGCATCCCGCTGATCCAAATGTTCACGCCGAAGTAGCAGAACAGGATCGACAGAAACCCGACGATCGAGACCCACGCCGTGCGAACTCCACGCCATGACGGCCGCGTGTGGAGGTGAAGATAAGCAGCGTACACGATCCACGAGGCCAAAGCAGCATTCTCTTTCGGATCCCATTGCCAGTAACTGCCCCACGCCTGGTGCGCCCACAGGGCGCCTAAGATGATCCCTGCGGTAAGCAAGATCTCGCCGACAGCAATAATGCGATACGATACAACGTCCAAGCGCGTGGAAGCTGGCACGATGTCCAACCACGACAGCCAGGCTGGTCGACCCAGTGACTCTTGCTGCGCGGCCACCGCCGCGCCAACCGACTTACCTGCGATCCGCGCCACCCTGTCCTCATCCCACTTCTTGAGTAAGAAGAGAATGCTGGTTGCACAGCCGATCAAGAATGCTGCGTACGCGGCGAGCACGACCGGCACGTGAATAAAAATCCAGTAGTTGTCTTGCAGCGAGGCCGGCATTGGTGATAAACCTTTATTCCAACCTCGCGCATAGGCGAGCAGCACATCGGACAAGCCCAAAACGAGCGGGCCCACAAACCAGAATTTGAAACGCCACGAAAAAATAAGAAACAAAA
>DASZFB010000190.1:0-3318 GCA_035940275.1 Candidatus Eremiobacteraceae bacterium
GAGGCGCGGCCAGAGCAGCAGGCCGCAGAGGCGGCACATAAGTTCCGAGTCTCCATATCCCAGTGTCGGGTACCAAAAATTGCGCTTCTCCAAGTTCGGCGAAGCGCACTTCGGGCAGATATGGGTGAGGATTGACTCGGCAAGCACGACCACCCCTTATTTGAGGTTTCCGTGATTTCCTTGGCGAACGAGGAGCCTGGGAAACTGCGGAGGTTGTATGTCTTTTCATACCATCATCGAGCCATTTCGCATCAAGATGGTCGAGCCTATCCGCATGACGAGCCGCCCCGAGCGCGAAAAACTCCTCGCCGCGGCAAGTTACAACGGCTTCTTGCTGCGTGCCGAAGATGTGATCATCGACCTGCTCACCGATAGCGGTACCGGTGCCATGAGCGCCGAGCAGTGGGCTGGCATCATGCGTGGCGACGAGTCGTACGCGGGCGCACGTTCTTATTACCACTTTGCCGATACCGTACGCGATATTTTCGGTTTCAAACACGCGTTGCCTGTTCATCAGGGCCGCGCCGCCGAGCGCATTTTGTTTTCGACCATCTGCAAACCGGGCGACGTCGTTCCCAACAACACGCACTTCGATACAACGCGCGCAAACATCGAGCACGCGGGTGCCGAGGCAGTCGACCTTCCCATCCCGGAGGGACGCCAACCGGCAGCCATCCACCCATTCAAGGGTAATATGGACGTCGCCGCGTTGCGCAAACTCATCGTGGAGGTGGGTCGCGAAAAGATTCCGCTCGTCATGCTCACCGTGACGAACAACTCCGGCGGCGGCCAGCCCGTTTCAATGGAAAACGTTAAGGCGGTGCACGCAGTCTGCAAAGAATTCAAGCTGCCGCTGTATATCGACGCATGCCGCTTCGCGGAGAATTGCTGGTTCATCCACGAACGCGAAAAGGGGTACGAGCACAAGAAGGTCATCGACATCGCACGCGAGCTTTTTTCCTATGCCGATGGCGCGACGATGTCCGCAAAAAAGGACGGCCTCGTGAACATTGGCGGCTTTCTCGCCACCAATGACGATGCGCTCGCCAAACAAGAGGCGCGTCTTTTGATTCTCACCGAGGGCTTCCCGACGTACGGCGGCCTTGCCGGACGTGATCTTGAGGCGATTTCGATCGGCTTGCGCGAAGCGCTCGACCATGACTACCTGCGCTACCGTATCACCTCGACGGCCTACTTGGGCACGCATCTTGCGAAGATCGGGTATCCGATCGTTCAGCCGCCCGGCGGTCACGCGATCTATGTCGACGCAGCGGCGCTGTTGCCGCATATTCCCGCGCGTCAATTTCCGGCACAAGCGCTGCTGTGCGAACTATTTCTCACCGGTGGGATCCGAACGGTTGAAATTGGCAGCCTGATGTTCGGCAAGACCGAACCGGAGACAGGACACGAGGTTGTGGCTCCGATGGAGCTCGTGCGGATGGCGATACCGCGTCGGGTCTACACACAAAGCCACATCGACTATGTTATTGAGGTCATGGCAGATGTGTACAAACGGCGAGGCGAGATCCGCGGCTTACGCCTCGTGTGGCAATCGCCGCCACTTCGACATTTTACGGCGCGCTTCGAGCAATGCTAAGAAACGAGCCATTTTCCATCGAGGAGTACGTTCGCTGGAGCGACGTTGACGCAGCTGGCATCGTTTGCTACGGCGCCTTCGTGCGGTTTGTGGAGGTCGCCGAAACCGAGCTCTTCCGCGCAGCCGGTATGCCTTATGGTAAAGTGTTTGATACGTTCAACTGCTGGCTGCCGCGCGTGCACTTCTCGGCAGACTTCCACGCTCCGGCGCGGCTAGATGAGAAGTTGCGCGTCACAGCATTCGTCAAAGCACTAGGTGCGACGTCAGTCACTCTCGGCTTCACCATTGACAACCACGCCGGAACGCGCATTGCCGAGTTTGAGATTGTGCTGGTATGTATCGATCGCACGAGCTTTGCAAAGCGACCGCTGCCGGAAGAGTTTCGCGCCGCACTCAGCCGTTTTGTGGTTTAGGTGTCTCGTGCGACACACGCACGCAAAAGCCGCAGGGCTCGATGCCGACCTCGTGCGCTTGCGCCTCGGTGAGATTTAAGACAGTCCCTCGTCCCTCAAGCTGCTGATGGCAGGGGCTTCCCGGCGCGTGATAGACGCGATCTCCAATGATGCACACGACGTCCATAATGACTGGCTTCAACCCGCCGCCGCGGCGCGCCTTGGCCAGCCCGTGGAACGCCGCCGGCCCCAGTTTCGTTATGTGAGGGCAATGGTCGACCTGAAGATTCCGCCCCTAGCGCCGATAACCGTACAGGTGACAAAATGACCTTACAAACACTACCGGCCACAAGTCATTGGAATCTCTTCAAAATCGAGGGGCAGTTGGATTTTGCATCCGCCCCTATGATCCAAACAGCGTTGCTGCACGCCGCCGAGCTGGATCATAGCGATCTGCTGATCGACCTCGAAGACCTGGCCAGCATCGACGACATCGGCGTGTCGAAGTTGACGAGCGTCGTAAAGCGGCTCGCCGCGGAACGGCCGTCGCTGCAAATCGCGTTCATAGCAAAAGATTCATTGCTTGCAGACGTGCTGTCGCACACGCAACTGCCGAAACCGGTCATCATTTTCCGCAGCGGCCAGGATGCGCTGAAAGCTATCGGCCTCCACGAAGCCGCCTAAGCAAAGATTTTTTCTTTGAAGTAACGGACCTTTGAAGCAACGGACCCTTTAGGTCCGTTTTTTTATTTACATTTGCGTCGCGTGCGCGCTGCCGAACATGTGATGCACGACGCGCAGGTAGTGGAGATCCTGTGGCATCGGGCCGGTGTAACGGCTTATCGTCTCAACCGGATTTATCTCGAGCCATCCTTTGACGTAATGGGTCGTCGGCTTATCGCGCTGTTGCGTGAGAGTCCCGCGGGCAACGATGAGATCGTTGCGATGAAAATGCAACGAGCGGATGTAGTACTTCATCGACTTGAAGCGGCGTGGCGCTTCCAGCACGACGAAGTAGCCGTGATGATCGATGAGATAGACTTCAAGATCTCCGTCGATCTCGGGCGACTTGTGCGAGAAGTAACCGACGACTTCGATCTCGTCTCCCACCGGCACGCGTTCGAGATCTCCGATAGCCACGCGCTGATACGGGGCAATGGCAAGCATCGGTGACTGCGCGGGGGAAGTCCGGTGACGCGCTTGCGCGACGGTTGAGAAGAGTATCAGGACAGACGAAAGCGCCGCGATTGCGGCGCCGAAAGCAACATGTTTTGACATTGGGCCGTGCTTCGGCCAGGGCTCCGCACAGGCCTGTCAAAGACTGTGGTC
>DASZFB010000191.1:0-2617 GCA_035940275.1 Candidatus Eremiobacteraceae bacterium
GATGAAGGGCGTGAGTGAACTCACGCCCCTTGCGGTTACCGGTTCGTCGGTGCTTAGACCGAACGCCAGCTGCCTGGTTCAAGCGAATGTCCTGCGTCGAGCAAGAAGTAGCCGAGCGCGCGAAGCGCACGTGCTACTCGCACGCGACCGGAAACGCGTCGCCCCCGCGACCGTTGCGACTGAGCGACCAGTCGCGCGTGATCAGCGTCGGCGCGCAGCTCTGCAAGCCGCTGCAACGCGACATCGCCTAATGAATGTTGGTGCACGTGCCTCACCTCGCTTTCTCACATGGCACCGGATGGATACAAGCCTACCAGGACGCGTCTCGCACATGCTATCCGGATGAAGCTATTAATAAAGAAGAGGCCCTCGCTTTGCGAGGGCCTCGTTCTCTGCCGCCTGGCGCACGCAAGCGCACTGCGCATTACGTCGCCGGAGAGAATGAAACCCCGCAAAGACTCTTGGCCGCGTTGTGCAGCCCAGGCGTGACGAACGGAGAAGCCGTAACGCAATGCCGCACTGCATCTATCATATGGAAGCTTCTCCTTTCTATTCACACGGCGCGATGAGATGTGCGCCCACTAGTACTGAGGAATCTTACCATGCCGTCTGCGGGCATGTCAACGTGGATAGCACTACGAAGGCTGCAATAGCCGCATCCCGAAAGAGGCTGCATGGCACACGAACCACCGAGCCCACAAGAAACCATCAGCACAACTGCGCAAGCGAAAAAGCTCCAAGCGCGCATCGTCACTCCTAAGGGCGAGATAATCTTCAAATTCTTCCCGGAGGATGCGCCGCTCACGGTTACGTCGTTCATTAAGCTCGCGCGTAACAAGTTTTACGATGGCTTGACGTTCCATCGCGTCGAGCCGCGTTTCGTGATTCAAGGTGGGTGCCCACAAGGAACGGGGACAGGCGGCCCCGGCTACCGCCTGAAGGCGGAGTTCAACGATCAACTGCACAACGCCGGCGCGGTGGCGATGGCTCGGTCGCAATCACCCGATTCCGCGGGGTCGCAGTTTTACGTCTGTCTCGAAGACGCACATTTCTTGGATCATCAATACACGGTTTTTGGAGACGTAATATCAGGACTCGACGTCGCTCGGCAGATAAAGGTTGGCGACACGATGCAGGTCATTATCGAGCCTCTCAAAGACTAGAAGCTTGTAGCGACCCCCAGGTGACGACAAACGGCACAGCTTCCCGCAGGGCTTGCCCGGAAGCCGTCTAAGGCCGCCGAAAAGCACGAGGGCCATGTATGACCCTCGTTTCAAAACCAACGGGTAAATAACGCGATCATGATTTTGGACCATGATGTGGTCGTGTTCGGAGCGGGCCTCGCCGGCATGCGTGCCGCGCTTGAAGCCGCGCGCGACGGCGCCAACGTCGCAGTCGTTTCAAAAGTGCATCCGGTGCGCAGCCACTCAGGTGCTGCCCAGGGTGGCATCAACGCCGCACTAGGCGTGGGCGACTCGTGGGAGATTCACGCCTTCGACACGATCAAGGGGAGCGATTATCTCGCCGACCAGGACGCTGTCGAAGTGATGACGAGCGAAGCGCCTAGGGATATCATCGAGCTCGAGCACATGGGCGTCATCTTTTATCGAGATGGTGAAGGCAAACTCGGCACTCGCGCGTTCGGCGGCGCTTCCAAAGCGCGGACCTACTTCGTCGGCGACATTACAGGCCAAGCACTCCTGTACACACTCTACGATCAAATTCTCAAAGCCGGCGTTAAAGTATATGAGGAATGGTTTGCAACGTCGCTCTACATGGTTTCAGGCACGTGTTGCGGCATCGCGTGCATCGACATGCTCAGCGGCGAACTCAATTTGTTGCGTTCAAAGGCGGTCATCGTGGCAAGCGGCGGCATGGGTCGCGTGTACGAGCCTAGCACGAACGCGCTCATCTGCACGGGTGACGGCATCTCGCTCGCCTACCGCGCCGGCGCGCCTCTCATGGACATGGAGATGGTGCAATACCATCCGACAACACTTAAGGGTTCGGGTTTTCTCATGACCGAGGCCGCTCGCGGCGAGGGCGCATACTTGCTCAACAAGGATGGCGAGCGCTTCATGAAGCGTTATGCGCCGAAGATGACGGAGCTCGCGTCGCGCGATGTCGTCTCCCGCGCAGAAACGATCGAGATCGCAGAGGGTCGCGGCATCGACGGCAACGTTCTGCTGGATCTGCGGCACTTGGGTCGCGACGTCATCATGAGCAAACTACCGCAGATCCACGAGATTGCACTCGACTTCTTGGGCATCGACATGGTGAAGGACCCCGTGCCCGTGCGTCCTGGGATGCACTACATCATGGGCGGCGTCAAGACCGACATCGAAGGCGCAACTGCGGTACCGGGCCTCTACGCGGCTGGAGAATGCGCTTGTGTTAGCGTGCACGGTGGCAATCGCTTGGGCGCCAATTCTCTTCTTGATACGCTGGTTTTTGGTCGCCGTTCTGGCGCCGCATCATCCGCCTATGCCAAGAACGTAGGCGCAATTACGTCGGGTGAGGATTTCCTCGCTGCCGAACAGCGCCGCATTGCAGCGCTCATGACCCGGCCATACACAGGCGAAACGCACGCACGGTTGCGCCTTGAACTCGGCACATT
>DASZFB010000192.1:0-9251 GCA_035940275.1 Candidatus Eremiobacteraceae bacterium
CACGAAGCGGTATTCAGCTTGCGGTATCGGGGCGCCGGCCTGCGGTGCTTTCCACCGCGGCGGAGCCAGCCCAAGAGAAGAAAGTGCGAAAGCGGCATTCTCGCCGATTGTCACGCCGTAGAGAGATTGCGCTTGATGCGACGACGATAGAACGGCCTCTGCGGAACAAAAAAGCATGAATGTCGCGAACAGACACGCTGCCCGCGCTGATGCATTGAGTCTCTTAGCGCCTTGCCGGCAACGGTGGATTTTCGGCGGCGAATTTCTCATACTTGTCGACATCGTGTAGCATAGCTCCAATCGTGGCGTCGAGCGGCTCGAATGCCCAGATGCCGGAAAATATGGCGGTGTCGCCGATGCTGCTGCGCAGCACAAACGCCGGCCGCTGGTCTATGTGAAACGCGGCGAATTCCTCGCCGGTCGCCTTGATGCGCTCTCTTAAAGTAGGACCGTTCATGAGGGTGAGGATCCTCCCCGCTTCAATCCCTGTGACGGCAGCTACAACGTCCGCGGCTACCGTCTTATGACAGATCGGCATGCCCTCAATCAGCGCCGCGCGAGCGAGCGCAAGACGAACGCGGTCGTCGTTGAATCCAAGCTCGCGGGCTGCTTCGGCCGCGAGATTGGGCTCGAGCGTCGTGTGCGGCCCCTGACACCAATCCGGATTGAGGTGAACTCCTGAAATCGAGCCCGAGCGCTTGTAAAACCACTCCACCTGCTGTCGTGTGTTGCCACCGGGCATATTTTCGGTAACGAGCGCGATACGCCAATCGTACGATAACCTCGAACCGTACTTCTGGCGCAGATGGTCGACGTGTGGCTCCGCGTAAAGGCACCACGACGACATCACATCGAGATAATGGAAAAGCTTTACCATGGCGCTCCTTTCACACCGTGAGCTCGCCTTTGAGCACCGGCACAACGGATCCGCCCACTTCGATGCGCTGCACGGCCGGCCCAACCCGCTTCACAAGCACGGTCAAGAGGCTGGGTCGACCCATCTTGACACCTTGATTAATTGAGATCTCGACGTCATCCTTAGCTCCGACGAGGCCGTGGCGCACCAAGTATGCACCAAGCGGGCTTGCCGCAGACCCGGTCGCGGGATCTTCGACGATCCCGACGTTCTCATAGCACAAGAGTCGCGCATAGAACTGGTTGGGTTTGTCCATTTCGGCGAATAGATAGACACCGTCGGATGACGTGTCCCCGACGAGTCGCGAGAGAAGCGGACTGTTGAGAACGACCTGGTCGACAAGCTGAGGTGTTTTCAGCCCGACGTTCAGGTGCATCACCGGGCAGCCTGCTTGTTCGAGCGGCGCGCCGGGGAGCAGGTCATCTTCCGTGACATTGAGCGCCCCAGCGATTCCCGTTCGATCGTCGTATTTTGGGCCAAATCGCACTTCAGGTGAGGTGAAGAAGAGCGCACTCGGATCCGAGCTGGGTCCCTCGATTCGCACCGGCACCGCTCCAACCTCGGCCTCCATTTTGAAAGATGTTGCGCCGGCCGGCGCGCGGCCACTACGGACGAGCACGTACGCGGTACCGAGCGTTGGGTGGCCCGCGAACGGCAACTCTTGGCCAGGCGTGAAAATCCGGTACCGCGCGACGCAGTCTGATCGCGTTGCCGGGAGCACAAACGTCGTCTCGGAGAGGTTCATCTCGCGCGCGATCAGTTGCATCGTTTCGGGCATGAGGTTTGCAACGTCGGTAAAAACCGCAAGCGGATTTCCGGCGAATCGCGTGTTTGTGAAAACGTCGACTTGCTCGAATCTGTACTGCATGATGCTCGTAGAGTTATCCACAATGAAGAGAAGCCATCTTTCCAGGACTCCACACTGAGCGGCCGAATCAATTGCGCCGAAAGAGGTTTAACAGCATGCGTTTTTTTATTGGCCTTGCGTTTTTGGTGCTGGTCACCGTCGTCCCGTTCGGCGCGCATGCGCGAACCATTGTCCTTTCGGACTTGCGACACGTCGTCAATGTTACCAATCCGAGAATATCGCCGGACGGTAAACAGATCGCTTGCGTGGTCTCGAGATCGAACTTCGCAAAAAATGATGACGACATGGAGCTGCTGCTTGTCGATATCGCGTCTGGTGCGCAACGCACCCTGATCCGGGGACGCCATGGCGTTTCCTCGCCGCAGTGGTCGCCCGGTGGCGATCGCATTGCCTTCATCGCGCGTGAAAGCGACCAAGACTCAGCCGAGGACCAGGTCTACGTCATGCCCGTCAAAGGCGGCAGTGTCAAGCAAATCAGCAATGCTCCGAACGGCGTCGACGTCTTCGCGTGGCGGCCGGACGGGAGCGCCATCGCTTACGTGACCGCTGATGTGCCGCCGAACAAACGCGCGATCGAGCAAGGCCATGACTACTTTGAGGTTGGCAACGATCCGTATTTAACGACAGCGGCACCCACATCGTTGCACATCTGGTTGGTTCCAGCGAACGGCGGACATGCACAACGCATTACCTCGGGCAGCTGGAGCATTGCCACTCCGGATGTCTCGGTACCGCTGTCCTGGTCGCCAGACGGTCGCGAAATAGTCATACCGCGCGTTTCCACCCCCCACACTGGCGACGGGGATCACTCGACGATCGCTGTCATCGACGTCACGACCAAAAAGTTGCGCAAGTTGACGAGCCGCATTCGCTTCGAAGACTACCCGATGTTCTCGCCGGATGGTTCGAAGATTGCATATGTCTACTCGCTCAACGGCGACGACATGAACGAGGGAAATGTGTTTGTCTCGCCGGCAAAAGGCGGGGATGGCTTCAACGCCCACCGGAATCTCGATCGAGACGTCAACGGCGCTTTGTGGATGCCCGACAGCACATCACTGCTCATCGGTGCACCGGACGAAACGCGCACGTCACTCTGGCTACAGCCGCTCGACGGCCCGGCCCGCAAACTCGATCTTGGTGACGTCGACCCCTCCAACGATTCCGGCATCGACATGACGGTGGGCAATGATGGAGCGATCGCCTTCTCAGGGTACACTCATGTGCAGCCAACGGAGCTCTACTACATGAGTTCGTCAACGGCGTCCCCTCGGCGGCTCACCGACTTCAACCACGAGATCGCATTGCTCGATCTCGGCAATGCCGAAACAATCACGTGGAAGACATTTGATGGATTTACTGCGGACGGCGTGCTGACATATCCACCCGGCTACGTCAAAGGAAAGAAGTACCCACTCGTGTTGCGCATCCATGGTGGGCCTAATGAGGGTTCGAACACGGACTTTTACGATTATATCCAACTCGTCGCTGCGCACGGCTACCTTGTGTTTCAACCAAATTACCGTGGCAGTGACAATCTCGGGAACGCATTTATGCACATCACCTGGAACGATGGAGGCGATGGGCCGGGGCGTGACATCATGGCAGGCCTTGCTGCCGTTGAGAAGTTGGGAATCGTGGACACGTCACGCGTCGCCCTCGGCGGCTGGTCGAACGGCGGCTACATGACGTCGTGGCTCATCAGCCACTACCCGGGCTGGAAAGCGGCAGTTTTAGGGGCCGCGTATACCGATTGCCTTGAAGACTACAATCTCAGCGATTCCAACGTGTCTGACGTATGGTACTTCAAAGGTTCACCGTGGGTCGACGATCACATGAGCTCCTGTCGCGAGCAATCGTCCATCACGTATTGGAAGCACATCACGACGCCGACTCTCATCTTTTCGAACACTGGCGACGTGCGCGTGCCCATAACGCAATCATATGCAATCTATCACGCGCTCAAAGACAACCACGTTCCTGTGAAATTCATCGCCTGGCCAGAATCAGGACATGAAGTCAGCGGGCCAGTACGCATCGAGGACCTCTACCGCATCTGGCTCGACTGGCTCGACCATTACCTTAAATGATACATTTTTGCAGCAACGGACCTTCAGGGTCCGCTAGACTTTTGCAGCAACGGACCTTTAGGTCCGTTCTCTACGGCGTGTAGCGAGCTATCTTATTTGACTTCGACTCGACGAACCACAGGGCGTTATCGGGGCCGGTCGTGATACCGAAGGGACCGCTGTCCGGCGACGGCAGGGGAACCTCAGTGATCTTGCCTGATTTTGCGCTGATCTTGGCGATCTGGTTGACGTTCGTCTCGGTAAACCAAATGTTGTTATCCGGCCCAACCGTGATGCTGCTCGGTCCGCTGTGCCGCGTCGGTATAGCGTAGCTCGTCACCGCGCCGGCGACGGTCATGCGGCCGATCTTCCCCGTCCCCACTTCGGTGAACCAAATATTCTTGTCTGGCCCGATGACGATGCTGGTTGGATAGTTGTTATCGCCAACGAGCGGGAACTCCGTGATCGCGCCGCTGGGCGTTATGCGGCCAATCTGGTTCGCGTTCTGTTCGGTGAACCATAGGTTCGAGTCGGGACCCACGGTAATCTCGGTCGCCCCTTTTGGAGGGGGCGGGGTTCCCGAGCTTCCAGGCGAGCTGGCTGGAGCAGGCGCAGGTGGGAGCGCAAACTCGGTGATCGTTCCATCGGGAGTAATGCGTCCGATTTTGTCGACCGTGAACTCCGTGAACCAGAGGTTTCCGTCAGGGCCCGCGACGATGCCGACCGGCCCCGCATAGTCGGTCCGAAGTCTGAACAGCTTGAGCGTGCCCTTTGGCGTCATCATCGCGATTGCAGCAGGAGGGCTGGTTTCTGTAAACCACACGTTGCCGTCCGGTCCCGTTATGATGACGCTCGGATGGGCGTCGCCGCGCAACGGAAATTCAAGGACCGAGCCATCAGTGGCAATCCGCCCGATCTGATTTGCGTCGAACTGCGTGAACCACAGCGCACCATCGGGACCTTTTGTGAGATACCGGGCGCCGCTGTTAGGCGTTTTTATGGGGTATTCGTTGAGGACGACAGTCGGAGCGCCCGACGCCGCAGCCGACGGAAGTGGGCTCGACGCAGCATTTGCTACAGGTGTACCCGCGCTTGCGAGAATGAGCGCGCACCCCAGGGCATAAGCAACTATATAACGTGCCATGCTTCGGGCCTCCCGCCACACAGGTTATGGGAGCCACCCCCAGATGCCTTGTATCAATGAAAAAGCCGGACGTCGACGAAAAGGCGGTCCATGTCGGATCGTCCTCTCACCTTTGCCGCGTATGCGGGCAGCTTGCGCAAAGGCTCGTACAATAGAATGCTGCTCAACGCGCTTGTAAAATTGGCACCGGTAAATATCAAGGTCGACGTGCTTGATATTAGCGAGATCCCGCTCTTCAACATGGATTTCGAGAACAACCCGCCGGCGTCAGTCACGCGCATGCGCGAGGCCATCCGAAAAGCAGATGGGCTCATTATCGTCTCTCCGGAACACAACGGCGTTATTCCGGCAGTGACGAAGACGGTCATCGAGTGGGCCTCACGCCCGCCTGATGACTCAGTCCTTGAAGGCAAACCCGCGGCAGTTATCGGCGGATCCCCCGGAATGTTCGGCACGACCAAAGCACAATTGGTCATCCGCCAAATCGCGACGGTCGAAGGCATCTATTTCTTGCAAGAGCCTGAAGTACGTGTGGGTCGCGTCGACACAAAGTTTAACGAAAAAGGCGAGCTCATCGACGAGTGGCTCTTAAATCTGCTGACAGAGTTTTGGACCGCCATGGCCGCCTGGACACGCAAGATAAAAGGCGTGCCCTAACCGTAGACCTCGTGCATTCGCGCTTCGAGTTCTTTCGTGTCGCCGCTGATGCTGTGATTATCGGGCGCTAGCCGCGACCGCTGAATTGCATACGGCAAAAAATTGTACTCCGCCGCCTGGACGAAGTATGCGGTCGGCGAAATACCAATGAGCGGGTAGTCGCCGTTCAACGTAGGTTCGCCCGCTTCGGATCCGATGATCCAAAAATTCGAGGCGCCGCCGGCTACGCAACGAGCCTTCACAGCTTGCAGGTGGAGAATAGGTGCATGCTCAGGTGGCCGAGGTTGTTGCGTTGTGAGCAAACGCTGCGCCGTCTCTTTCGAGGTTCTGCCCATATGGGCGTTGACCCAATCTTCGCGTTGAGATTCGGTCTTCGATGTTTCCGGCGCAGTGAAATCAAGGGCAACGTCTACGGTTGGCGCGCTGTGGGTCAGCGCCCCGACAGAAATGACATCCACACCCGTCTTCGCAACGTCGCGCACGTTTTCGAGCGTTATGCCGCCGGAAGCCTCGATCGCTGCGTGCCCGCGCGCGATCGCAACTGCAGCACGGATATTTTGCGGCGTCATGTTGTCGAGCAGCACCGCATCGACCCCGGCCTTGACCGCTTCCCGAACCTGTTCTACTGAATCACACTCAACTTCCAAGATGAGGTCGCCCTTGGCGTTCGCGCGCGCGGCTGCAACAGCTTTGTCCACCGAGCCTACAGCCAGCACGTGGTTGTCTTTGATGAGGAGCGCGTCGGATAAATTGAAGCGGTGGTTGTAGCCGCCGCCGGCGCGAACCGCGTAGCGCTCGAGCGCGCGCAGGCCCGGCGTCGTCTTGCGCGTGTCGCAAATGCGAACCGGAAAGTCGCGCACTGCGTCAACGAACGCTCGAGTGAAGGTAGCAATTCCGGAGAGAAGTCCTACAAAGTTGAGTGCAACGCGCTCGCCCGCGAGCACGCTGCGAGCCGGCCCCGTGATTTTTGCCAGCACCGCATTGGGTGGCACGAGATCGCCATCCGTCACGATTGCCTCGAAACGAATCTTCGGATCGACGATGCTAAAGGCGAGAGCCGCTATCGGAATTCCCGCAACAACGCCCCCGCGGCGGAAAACCATATTGGCGACGGCAACAACTCCGTCTTGGATCGTGGCGGCTGAGGTGACGTCCGCGCTTGCGCCGTCTTCAGCCAGCGCCGCCGCAACGACCGTACGGAATTGTTCCGACTGTTCTTTGGTTAGTGGCGAAAAGGCGGGCGCAAGCAGCGCGGGGTGACGCATTCGCTCTAGGTGGTAGCAGGCGCGCCAATGGACTCGATGCTAAAGTCGCCGCCGCGCCAGACAATCCTTGCGAGCCAGCGTACGTCATCGCGCTCCGGGAAATCCGTTCGAAAATGTGCTCCACGGCTCTCTTCACGCACGAGTGCCGCACGAGTGATGTAGTGAGCCGCATTAAGCAGCGCGCGCGACTCGAGTGCTGCCCGCGATAACGGCCATGGCGTGAGCGGCCATGACGAGAGCTTGTGCTCCAGCGTACGGAGATCGTTGCCATTGCGGACGACGCTCGCAGCTTCCCACATGAGCGCTTGGAGAGGTTCGACACGATCCATCGCAGTCACACTGCTCGGCGGATTTGCGGGCCGGAATGTTCCATTGCTTGCCACGGCGCCCGAGATGTCATCAGCCGCTCTGCATGCAAAGACAAGGCATTCGGCGAGTGAGTTGCCGGCTAAGCGGTTTGCCCCGTGCAGACCTGTGCATGCGCACTCACCAACCGCGTACAAAGAGCGCACCGTCGTGCGTCCATAAAGGTCGGTAATCACGCCACCCATGTGATAGTGGGCCGCCGGGCCGACGGGAATCGGTTCGGTACCAATGTCCACCCCGAACCGCGCGCAAGCTGCCGCGATGTTCGGGAAGCGCGTGCGGATGTGCTTGGGCGTCCCTATCGGCCGTAGGTCGAGCCAAACACCGGAACCGGTTCGCTGCATCTCGCGATAAATTCCACGAGCGACAACGTCGCGCGGCGCGAGTTCGCCGCGTGGATCGACGCTGAAGCAGAAACGCGTGCCCTCGCTATTGACGAGAATCCCGCCTTCGCCGCGCGCCGCCTCTGAGACAAGCAAAGCGGGTGCCCCTGCGACCGCGAGCGCGGTCGGATGAAACTGTACGAACTCGACGTCCGCGAGCGCGGCGCCGGCGGCGACCCCGAGCTGCAAGCCGTCGCCAGTTGCGCCGGGCGGATTCGTCGTGCGCGCGTAGACCTGACCAACACCTCCGGTCGCAAGCGCGGTGGCGCAGGACGACGCGATCTGCAAGAGCGTGCCGTCGGAAAAAACCCAGGCGCCACGGCAGTGTTCGTCGTTGACGATCAGCGCGACCGCAGTGGCGCGCTCCACGACCGTGACCTTGGGATGATGAAGAGCCTTGCGGGCGAGCGTGGTTGAGATTGCCTTGCCTGTCGCATCCTCGGAGAACACGGTGCGAGCATGGCTATGCGCCGCCTCGCGTGTCAACGCGAGTTGACCCGTCACGGCGAGGTTAAAGGCGACCCCGAGCTGACGCAATTCCTCAACCCGCTCCGGTGCTTCCGAAGCCACGAGCGCAGCAGCCTCCGCATTGCAGAGGCCCGCGCCCGCCGCAAGCGTGTCAGCGAGGTGCGCGGCGGCAGAATCTTCCTCGAGATCGAGCGACGCAGCGACACCGCCTTGTGCCCACGCCGTATTCGACTCCTCGATCGTACCTTTGGTAACGATCGTGACCGAAAGGCCCTTCTCGGCGCAGTGCAGCGCGAGAAGCAACCCGGCGGCTCCCGAGCCGATAACGAGAACGTCGGTGCGCATCACACCGCCATCATGCGCTCGATGCTACGGCGCGCGCGGATCATGATGTCGGTCGGAATCTCAATCGGGTTCAGCTCGTCTTCCAAACAAGCCGCGACCTTCTCGAGTTCGACGAATTTCATATACGGGCAGTGCGGGCATGGCGCAATTGAGTAAAAGCGTTTGTGCGGATGGAGCGCCTTGAGCCGCAGGAGCAAGCCTGCCTCGGTCAAGATGATGAATTCGCGCGCCTCGCTCTTGCCAGCGTAATCCATGATGCCTTGCGTGCTGCCGACGTAGTCGGCGAGTTCGAGAACTTCAGGTGAGCACTCGGGGTGGGCGAGCACGAGTGCGTCGGGATTGAGTTTTTTGCGCGCGACGACCATCTGCGGCTTGATGACAAAGTGCGTCGGGCAATAGCCGTTCCATGTAATAATTTTGCGGTCAGGCAGCCGCTTTTGCACCCAACCGCCCAGAAACTTATCGGGGGCGAACAAGATTTCTTTGTCCGGCAGCGAGCGGACGACGTCCGCCGCATTTGTCGACGTGCAGCAGATGTCCGACTCGGCCTTCACCTCAGCGTAAGTGTTGACGTACGAGACGAGTGGCAATCCCGGATACTGGGCGCGAAACGCGCGAGCCTGATCGGCCGTGATCATGTCGGCCAGACCGCAGCCGGCCTTCATGTCGGGAAGCAGCACGAGCTTGTTCGGAGACAAAAGCTTGGCCGTCTCGGCCATGAAGTGGACACCACAGAAGACGATGACGTCTGCCTTGGTGCGCGCCGCCTC
>DASZFB010000193.1:0-5186 GCA_035940275.1 Candidatus Eremiobacteraceae bacterium
CGCGCTGCGCTCGCTCGAGTTTCCGCGAAACATACTTGTGCAGCAGCTTGCCACCTGCGCAACCGAATACGGATGCTTCACGGCGCAGAACTTGTTTCTGCGCCAAGGCGAAGCTGCGCTGCCCGTCTCTCCCGCATGCAATGCGCGCTGCATCGGTTGTATCTCAGAGCAGGAACCCGACGCGCAAATCAAGAGCGCACAAGAGCGCATACGTCGCCGGCCGACGGTGGAAGAGATAAGCGACCTCGCGGTCGCGCACTTGCGGGCAGTGAAGAAGGGGATGATCTCCTTCGGACAAGGGTGTGAGGGCGAACCGCTGCTCGCGGCGCCGCTCATCGTGCAAGCGATTCGGCGGGTGCGCGAGAGCGTGCACTCCGGCATCATCCACTGCAACACAAACGCGAGCAGTCCTAAAGCTTTATCCGAGCTTATCGACGCCGGTTTGCAGTCCATTCGAATCAGCCTGAACTCGGCGCGCCCCGCTGCGTATGCCGCGTACTACCGCCCGCGCGGCTACGGATTGGACGAAGTGTTCAAGAGTTTGGGTGTTGCGGCCGAACGCGGCATAACGATCTCATTGAATCTGCTCACGCATCCCGGCGTCACGGACGACAGCGAAGAAGTTGAAGCGTTCCGCGCACTGCTCGCGCAATTTCCCATCGCGATGGTACAAACGCGGACGCTCAACGTTGATCCGGCACACTACTTCGCCGCTGTAGGCCGACCCAAACGCACACCCATGGGAATGCGCAACTGGCTGGCGTGGCTCAAACGAGAATTCCCGACGGTGAAAGTTGGAAACTTTACGCGCGGATTCGGATAATCCGGACTCGCGTGCGAATGAATTCGCTTGACTAGAGCGCCCCGACCAGTTCGTTGCGCAGCTCTTTGGTCGCGCCCGGCTGCATGACGATGAGCATCGCATCGCCGGCGCGGACAGTTGTTTCTCCATCTGGAACGATCACATCGCCCTCGCGCTCGAGCGCCACGATAACGCAGTGCTTCGGCAGGCGTAAATCGGACAGCCGCTTCTGATTCGCGGGTGAGGAGGCAGGCACCGAAAGCCTCACAAGCTCGAGATTGCCGCCGCGGAACGTCATGAGCGGTGCCACGTCTTTGACGTTGACTTCTTGCTGTACGATGCTCAGCACGATCTCGGTTCCCGAAACGACCGAATCGGTGCCCAGCTCTTCAAAGATCTGCTTGTTCTTCGGATTGTTGACACGCGCGATCGTGCGCGGTCGCGAAAACTTCTTCTTGGTGACGAGGCAGATGACAAGGTTGTCCTCGTCGTCGCCGGTATCGGCGATGACGACGTCTGCGCGAGCGGCACCGGCTTCCTCAAGTACCTGGGGATCGCAGCCATCTCCGACCCGCGCGATCTCACAGTTGAGAAATTGACACAAACGAGCAGCTTTGCGCTCGTCCTTTTCGATGACGATGACTTCGTGTTTCTCTTCGATGAGTGCTTTGGCAAGGTACGTTCCGAGTTTGCCACCGCCAACCACGACAATAAACATTGAGCGTCTACACTGCCTTGGCGAGCGAGCCGCCGAAATGTTTGCGGAACTCGGCCACAAAATCCGGGCGCACGATCGCGACGATCCGATCGCCCTTCTCGAGTTTGATCTCGGGGGTTGGGATGATGCTGTGGTTGGACCGGACGATAAGTGCAATTTGGCTCTTTTCCGGAACGACTAGCTCACGAACCAGCTTGCCGGCGGACTGCGCGGTCACGGTTTGTTCGACGATCTCTGCGTCCGCTTGATCGAACAAGAGCGAGGAGAATTGATCTTCCAGGAGCGCGCCGCCCATGAGGCGAGCGCCAACCGTTGTCGGGCACACCGTTGAAATGCCAAAATCGCGATACATAGACGAGCGCTCGGGATCGTAAATGCGGGCGACCACGCGCGGAATTTTGAAGTGCTGCTGGGCGATGAGCGCTGCCATAATATTGCGGTTATCGCCTTGGGTGACCGCGGCAAAACCATCGGCATTTTCAGCACCCGCGCGGCGCAGGACATCGACGTCGATGCCCGTGCCGAGGACGAGTTTGCCCGGGAAATCGCGACCTACGCGGCGGAAAGCCGCAGAATTTTCGTCGACAACTGTCACTTCGTGGCCGTCGCGGACAAGTCGCTTCGCCAGCGTCGAGCCGACTCGGCCACAACCGACGATGAGATATCGCATTATAATGGCTGACTCCGAAGGGGTGAAAGCGACATTCGGCTTCGCTTCGGCACTGGATGATTCCCGTTGTGCGTTGTTGCATCAAGGAGGCTATCAAAATTCAGCAGAACCACAGCAGGTCGGACGATCGCGGGGTGTAGCTCAGCTTGGTAGAGCGCTCGGTTCGGGACCGAGAGGTTCGCAGGTTCAAATCCTGTCGCCCCGAGATTTTTCTACATGCGGTGAAGTGCGGTAATTGATAGAATGTTCTCCCGGTTTAGCCCGGCCGCGCGTGCGGTGATCACGCTCGCGGAGCAAGAATGTCGCAACGCCAGCCACTACTACCTCGGCACCGAACACTTACTGCTTGCCATGGCCATTGCGCCTCCACCCGATATCGTGGAGTATTTCAATCGCGCCGGCGTCGAGCCGTGGCTCGTCAAACGAGCCTTGCGCAGTGCCGTGGTACCGGCTGACGAACATCCCTGGGAAGGCATTATCGTCACGCCGCGCGTGCAGCGAATCTTTACGATGGCGTTGTCGACCAAGGCGGAGACGGATCTGGTTCAGCCGATCGACCTGTTGAAAGCTATCGTCACTGATGGTGGTGGTGTCGCCGCCCGCGTTCTCGAGCAGCTCGCCAGCACCCCGGAAGCAACGAGGCAGCGCTAGCGCCCGATGCACCTGCTCGAACATGCGACCTCGTGGGTTATCGGGGTCATCTCGCACCTCGGGTATGCGGGATTGTACGCCGGCATGTTTGCCCAGGCCGTCGGCATTCCGCTTTCGAGCGAAGTCCAGCTCGCATTCGCGGGTTATCTCGCGTCAACGCACGTCCTTGCGATCGTTCCCGTGATGATCGCGGGCGCGGCCGGCGACATATCGGGTGCTATCTTCGCTTACTTCATCGGATTCTATGGTGGCCGGCCATTCTTATTGCGCTTCGGCCGGTTCTTTTTTGTGCACGAGCGCGAGATCGAGCGTGCAGACGAGTGGTTCGCACGCTACGGCTCGCGCGCAGTGCTCGTTCTCAAGCTGTTGCCGGGCATCCGAGCCTTCGGCTCGTTTCCCGCCGGCGTGACGCGCATGGCCTTCGGCACGTTCTTAGGATGGACGACGCTTGGTGCGGTTATCTGGAGTGTCAGCTTCGCCGGGATCGGGTTCGTGCTCGGCCGCAATTGGGTGCTGCTCGGCGCGTACGCGCGCCCGTTGTCGTTCGTCTTGATTGGACTGGTCGTCGCCGCCATCATCGTGTGGCTTTTGATTCATTTCCGGTCGGAGCGTCGCAACCTCGAACCATAAAAGGGGCGCGCGGGTGTCCTCCGCAAGACATTATTGTCAATGAATTCCGAATCTATGCCTCCGGCACTTGAAGAGCAGCTCAACCGGCTCCCGAGCGAGCCCGGCGTGTACCAGATGCTCGATGCAAAAGGCACGGTGCTCTACGTCGGCAAGGCGATCGATCTGCGTTCGCGAGCGCGCTCGTATTTCCAGGCGGGCAGGCCCCATAACACGCGGCTAAATGCCATGGTCGAGCGTGTCGCCGAAGTGCGCACCATTTTGGTCCGCAACGAGAGTGAAGCGCTGCTGCTCGAGTGCAATCTCATCAAGCAGCACAAGCCGCCGTTCAACGTCCGGCTCAAAGACGACAAACGGTATCCATATCTCAAAGTGACACTCAACGAGCTATTTCCGCGCGTCATTTTTACGCGCAAACTTGTGCGCGACGGCAGCAAGTATTTTGGCCCCTTCAGCAACGCCGGAGGACTGCGCGACGTCATCGACCTCATTCGCAAAGTGTTCCCGCTGCGCACATGCAAGTTCGATGATATCGGTATCAACTACCGGCGCCCATGTCTGCAGTACCATATCAAACGGTGTATGGCGCCCTGCGCTTTCTTGCAGACCAAAGAGGACTACGACGCCACGGTCCGCGATGTGCTCCTGTTTCTCGAGGGCAGACATGGCGTGCTCGTTGATAAGCTCAAGCGAGAGATGCAGTTCGCTTCCGACCAACTTGCCTTCGAGCACGCGGCGCGGTTGCGCAACCGTATCAGCGATCTTGAGCGCGTCATGGCGCGCCAAGAGGTCGTATGGAAGAGTCAAGTCGACATGGACCTGATTGCGGGTGCGCACGGCCAGGGTGTGTCGAGTATGGACGTCTTTTTTGTGCGCGGCGGCAAGCTGCTCGGCCAGGACAATTTCCTGGTTGAGGGGACCGAGGGGCGTTCACCTGACGAAGTGCTCGCGGCGTTCGTCGAACAGTTCTACGCCGCGTCGCCTGCAATTCCCAAAGAGATCATGCTCGAGGCTCGCATCCCGCAAATGCTGGAGCTTGAGCGCGCGCTGTCCAGCGTGCGAGGCAATCGCGTCCGGATGCTCGTGCCCGAGCGTGGCCAACGAGCGGAATACATGCGCAAAGTACGCCACAATGCCGAGCAGCATCTCGCCGATCACCTTGCAAAGCGCGACGTAGCAGAAGAGCGTGCGACCGCTGCGATGGAGGAGCTGGCGACGAGCCTCGGCTTGCCCGGTTTGCCGCAGCGCATCGAATGTTACGATATCTCGCACGCGCAGGGCACGAACGTGGTCGGCTCGATGATCGTGTTCGAAGACGGCAAAGCAGCGAAGAACGAATATCGACGTTTCAAGATCCAGGGTGACGAGCGAAACGACGACGTGGCGAACATGCAGCAGATGTTGCGTCGCCGGCTGCGCTATCTCACGGCTGCCGCTTTGCCGACCGCCCCGGGCAAGGAGCGCAAGTTCGCGAAGCGGCCGAGCCTGTTGCTCATCGACGGCGGGCGCAGCCAGCTCAACGCAGCACTTGATGTACTCGAGGAACTCGATCTCGTCGCGGTGCCGGTGGCCGCGCTCGCCAAGCAGTTTGAGGAGCTCTACGTTGCAGGCGAGGAGCTGCCGGTTGTGCTGCCCAGAAATTCGCCGGCCTTACATCTCGTGCAACGGATTCGAGATGAGGCGCATCGTTTCGCGGTCACCTACCATCGCGGGTTGCG
>DASZFB010000194.1:0-6026 GCA_035940275.1 Candidatus Eremiobacteraceae bacterium
CATCCGACCGTCCTTGCGCTGACCGCAACCGCGACGCCGGCCGTTCGCGAAGACATCGTCACGCAGCTGGGCATTCCGCATGCCAAGCCGATCGTGCGCGGGTTCGACCGGCCCAACTTGGTGTATGAAGTCGCGCGTGCCGCAAGCGATGAGGACAAACTGCGCGTGCTGCGCAACAAGCTCGCTGGACCTCTGCGCGACGGTCTCGGCATCATCTACACCGCGACGATCAAGAACACGTACGCCGTGTCTGAGTATTTGCGCGAAGAACTGGGGATCGAAGCAGACGTCTACCACAGCAAGCTGCAAAAGGCGGAGCGCGACCGCGTCCACGACCACTTCATGAATGAGAACGTGAAGGTGGTCGTTGCGACCAACGCCTTCGGGCTAGGCATCGATAAAGCCAACATTCGCTTCGTCATTCACTACGATCTGCCGGGTAGCGTCGAGGCGTACACGCAAGAGGCGGGCCGCGCCGGGCGCGACGGTCTCGAGTCGCTGTGCTTGCTGCTCTACCGGCAAAGCGACACGCGCGTGCAGAATTATTTCCTAACCGGAAAATATCCGGACGTCGAAGAGGTCCAAAAGGTGTTCGGGACGCTGCAATATTTCGAACAGCAAGACAACGGGGTCTCGCTCACCGATTTGCGCAAGATCTCGCAGTTGCCGCTGACAAAGCTCAAAGTCATTTTGGCGCTGCTCAAGAAGGGCGGCTTTATCCATAACGTTTCCAAGGGCACGTACGGCATACCGCCGGCAATCAAGAAACACGTGGACCGCTCGCTGAACCTAGCAAGCTATGAGACGAAAAAATCGTACGATCAGAGCAAACTTGCGATGATGCTGCAGTACTGCGAAACGCGGAGCTGCCGCCGTAAGTTCATTCTCAACTACTTCGGCGAGGAATACGACAAGCTCAATTGCGGCGCATGCGACAACTGCCTTGCGGCGCTCGCCAAGGGGGCTGTCGTCCTCCCGGAGCCTGAGGAAGGCGCGGATTTCCGCATCGGTGACATCGTCAACCATCCGAAGTTCGGTCAAGGTACGGTTGAGCGCTCCGAGCGCGATCTCGTGACCGTGCTTTTCCCGAGCCACGGCTACAAGACGCTCTTGGCCACCGCGGTCAACCGGCAAGAGCAGCAAATCGCCTGATGACGGCGGAACCTCACACGAGGGCGCGAGCACACGTTGTGCTCGGCGCCTTCTTCTTTGCGATCGTTGTTGCGATCGCCAGCGGAACCCAAAGCTCCACGCCGGCCTCGGCTCTATCGCGAGCGGACGACGCGTCGCCCGCTGCCTCTGCGTCGCTATCGCCTGCTCTTGAGTCCCCACAGCCGAGCCCATCTCCGCAAGCGGAGCAATCTCCGACGCTCGCGCCCATCGTCGTTCCGCCTTCTCCAGTTCCCGTGCAGCTCGACCAGCAATCTGCATATCTGATCCTTGGGCGAAGCGTTTCCATCCACGTCGCGTCCCCGCCGAGCGGTATCCTCATGCTGTCCGGATTCGACCCCATCATCGTCCGCGCAATCTTTAACCCTATCGACCGCACGATCGACCTCACCGGGCTGCGATCGGGAAAAACAACGGTTACCGCGACCGATCAATATGGACTCGCAGCAACGCTGCCCGTGACGGTGCAGGCCTATGCCGGCAAGGCATACAGTTCGACCGCTGTGACGATAACGGGTGATCCCGCTTCATCGAGCTACGTCGCGGAAGCAGCAGCTGAC
Organism: Candidatus Eremiobacteraceae bacterium; assembly: GCA_035940275.1. Lineage (GTDB taxonomy): Bacteria > Vulcanimicrobiota > Vulcanimicrobiia > Eremiobacterales > Eremiobacteraceae > JAFANK01. The sequence continues at coordinate 1,731 of DASZFB010000194.1, forward strand.
GCGGCGACGCTGGTTGCCTATCCCGAGCCGGGTGCGCAAGTCAAGGCGCTACCGGAACAGGTGCGATATAACCGCCAACTGGCACCCGACGATTCCGTCACCGTCGTTGTGCCGCTCTCCATTACGGGGCCGGGGTACGCCCCTTACCATCAAGACGTAACAGTGGCCGTCACGAATCTGGCACAACCTCCCGTTCCATCCAAGAACCTGCTGGTCTCAGACTTCCCGGAGACGATCCTCGAAAATGGTACGCTCTTTTACGCCGACGTCACCTTCGCAGACCCCGCGCGCTTGCTTTACTATCATTACAATAGCGGGTCGTCCGCCGCGCGCAGAATCGTAGTCAAGGCGCAAAACAACGACATCGAGTCGAGCTTCTTAGAGCTCATCGCCGGCATCGCCGGACCCAGCCCCAACGTTCTCGCGGTCGGTCACCTATCCACCAAACGCTTTCTGGTGCGAGAAGCACAAAGCGAAGGCCGGGTATTCGAAGTCCCGCCGCATGCCACGGTAAATATCTCGGATCAACTGTTGCCGCCGGGGACGCTCGTCAGCGGCATCATGCAGCTGCGGGTCGTGTCGGGGAGCGACGTCCGCGTGGCGGTCGTCGTGCAAGACGCATCAGAGATACCGGTCGGCCCTATTTCGGAAACGCTGCTCTCGAGCGCGGTGAGACACGCCCGCGGCGTATACTCCGTGCCTGACTTTAACTATGACATTTCGTACACAGTTGGCGACGATCCGGCGCAACTCATCATCGGCAAACTGCCACTCCCGAATCTCGTGCAGGGCGAAGTCTTGGGCGGCGACTACGGCGTGAAACAGTCCGCCTCGCTGACGCTCTTGAACCAAACGCCCAGTGAGGCACGCGTCGGAATGTGGGTCGAACCGCGCGGTGGCCGCGCTACCGGCACGTTCCTCATCGACGGTCAGGTCATCGAGCTTCATCCCGTCGACGTTGGTCGCCCAGCTTTGATCCGCACGTTCGTTGTGCCCGCGAATGGTTACAGGCGTGTGAGCATCGTGTCGATGCCTGAAGGTGGCTCGTCGTATCCCGTGCGCGTGATGTTTGCCTCGCAGCCGCCGCCGAATGGCGGTTGGAACCAGTCAACCGCCGTGTACTAAAATTTCACACCGGCTTTTTGCACTTCTCGGTAAGGTAAAAGCCATACGAGCGACTCGTCGTGCAGGTCGACGACCTGTATGCGGTTGCCGAATGGGTCGCGAAAGTCGCAGCGAAAACCGGGTATCAGCGTCAGTCCATACTTCTTGGTGACCTTGTCGCGCACCTCAGCGATCTGTTTATCATCGCGAACGATCACTCCAAAATGCCGCGAGCTATCCGGCTTCATCTTCTCAACTTCGAACAACGCTAAGAATTGATGCTCGCCAAGTTGGAAGAACGCGTCGCCTTCACCCTCATCTTGCTTCGTAAGATTAAACACATCTGAGTAGAAGGCGACCGCCTTTCTGATGTCCGTCACCTCGAGTGCAATGTGATTGATGCCGAAAACTTTGACTGCCATGGTTTTTTTGTTCTCATTTCTCATGAAGGTTTCACGCAGCTTCAAGGCCGCTTTCATCTGCCCTGGCGCTCGCGCAAGTATATTAGTCATGGGGGAACAATCGAGGGAGGACTTGACATGTATCGCAAGCTTTTCACACTCATCCTGTTCGTAGGCCTCGTGGCCGGCCTCGCAGCGCGGGCGAACGCCGACGATCGGATGTTCTTCGTTTATCGCTACCGGCCGGCACCGGTGGTCATCTACCAGCCCGCTCCTGCGATCGTCTCCTACGATCCCGACGAGCGGTTCTCGGCGACCTATGACCTGCAAGGCGTCGTGACGTGGTCTGTGCCCTATCACATGAACGTGCGGATACACGATAACATCTACGCCGTGCGGCTCCATGACGGGACCATCATCAAACCCACGGGCATTACCCTCACACCAAGCATGGTGGTGAATGTGGCAGGGTACTGGTCGGGCGGAACATTCATCGCCAACCGGATCGTCGTGGTCAGGTACTAACGCAGCGATCAAACAGAAGCGACTACGAGCGGTCGACATAAAGTCGACCGCTACATTTTTGCGGTATAGATTTTTACACTAGGAAATCTGAGCGTAGTGCTGCTTGGCCCACTCGACGGTAGTGCGGGCTGCTTCCAAGAGGTCAGTCGGCTGCGCGCCGAATCTCTCTCTGAAGCGGCGGTCGTCGACGATGAACGGCTCTTCCCATTGGTACAACATCTCGTCCACCTCGCGAAACAGAGGCACGAAGATGCCGCTGAGCTTTATCACCCAACGTGGAACCTTCGCGATGCGAATCGTGCGACCGACTATCTGTGACAATCTGTCGACCAACGTACCCAACGTGTCGACGGGTTGGCACGGGAGCATCCACGCGCGTCCAAGATCGGAATCATTCGCGGATCCCGATCCGAGAATGGCGAGGCCGGCGGCGACATCCGGAATATAATGGTACGTGTGCAGCGCGTCGGGGTCGACCGGCAGCTGCACCGTGCGCCCGGCAAACGCTGGTTTCCAGAAGTAGTCTCCGATATAGGTCTTTTGTCCGCCGGGTCCATAGAAATCCGCAGCTCGTCCTTCCGCTGCGCGCACGTCGCCGCGACGGTGCGCATCGAAGAGCTGCTGGCTCACGCGTGCGCGGATCTCACCCTTTTTGCTGCACGGATTCATTGGCGTATCTTCATTCATAGGACGACCGCCCGTGCGCCCCAGCATGTACAAGTTATTCAAGACAATCAGCCGCGCGCCGGCCTTGCCGGCGGCAGCAATCAGATTATCCGCATATCGTGGCAGAACTGACGCCCACACTTTTGCATCATACGGCGGATTCATGCAGTGGTAGACGCTCGTCGCACCATGTGCCGCTTCCAAGCAGAACTCCGGATCGAGAGCATCACCGAGCTTCATCTCTGCGCCGGGGACCGACGCAGCCGCGCGTTTGACGATTCGTACGCGCTTGCCCGACTTCAGCAATTGCATCGCGAGTCGCGAGCCAACCTGCCCGGCACCGAAGACTACGTGAAGTTCGTCTGACATGGTGGCATCAACGATCCTGCATTATCGCGCGATAAAGGTGTACCGTGCGCTCCGCGACTTGCTCCCACGTGAATTGGCGAGCCTGCGCGCGGCCGCCCTCCACGAGGTCGTGGAGACGAAAGTCAGGGCGCGAAAGTGTCCGCACGCATTCGGCAAAAGATTCGGGGTCGCCCGGTCGCGCAAAAAGCGCGGAGGCACCGAGTACTTCGCGCAGCACCGGAATGTCCGACGCGATGACGGGCAATCCAGCTGCAAGCGCTTGCAGTGGCGGCAAACCAAATCCCTCGTAGCGCGAGGGGAAGAGGAGCGCGGACGCTCGAGCGTACAGCGACTTCAGCGATGCATCATCGACGAAGCCGCGGAGCTCGACGCGCCCTTGGACCCCCGTGTCCGCCGCAGCTTGCATGACCTTCGCCGCGTACGGCGTGTGCGGGCCTGCGCTGATGAGTTTGTAGTTTGGAAGCGTTGCGAGTGCGCGCACTGCGGTGATGAGGTCTTTTCGTTCCTCTACGGTGCCCACGTTGAGAAGAAATGGCGGGTCGTCCGGCAGCCGTTGCACGCCATACCACGACTCATCAACTCCCGCACCCGTGACAACTACGTTCGATGGCGGTACCCGCAGCGTTTCGAGTATGCCGCTCCGTGCAACCTCGGTGTCCGTCGCGATGCGATCGGCCCTACGCGCCAGCCGGCTCTGGATCGCGCCGAAGTATAGTCGCGAATGCGCACGGCCGGCCACCGCACCGTGCAACCACGCAAGGTCGTGGACGGTCAGCACACACGGATGAGGGGTCCAAAGTGGCAGAGTGCCGCCGGTGAAATGCACGATGTCTGCGCGCAATCTGCGGGCCAGCAGCGGCGCGCGGAACTGATCCCAAAAGATCCGCCGATCAAAACGCCATACGTCATATCCGGTGTCGCGAAACTCGACCAGTTCGATGTCGTCTCGCCGCCGCAGCGCCCCGCCGAGCTTATCTGCGTAGACGCCGAGTCCGGTGGCCGTGCCTTCCGAAAACTGCATTTCTAGTGCGACGCGTAATGGTCTCACGGGAATGCGGACGGTGTCGCCCTTTGCCCGCCGGCAAGATGAGCGAGTGCCGACTCTGCATCTGACTGGTGTGGGTGAAGCTGGAGCAGCCGCTCGAATGCACGTCTCGCAGCATCGGCATCGCCCCATTGCAATTGCGCAAATGCGTACGAGAGCAAGTAGCCTTCGTTATAGGGGGCCAAT
>DASZFB010000195.1:0-4211 GCA_035940275.1 Candidatus Eremiobacteraceae bacterium
CCCTGTATTTGGCAGTGCTCGGGCAAGGTTGCAGTCGCCGGATTCAGCTGCGCGAGAGTGATGGTGGTTCCACCCTCGGACCCGGTAGGTTTGATCGGGAAATCGGCGAGCGTCGCAAGCGATGCGCACGTGACTGCAGGACCCGTTGCTCTTTCGATCACGAGTCGGGCGACCGGTTCGTTGGAGTTCTGCGAGTCGAATAACTGAAATGTATTCGATCCGATTTCTAGGCCTGACACCACGCCGGTGCCTTCTCCTGACAACGACATAGTCACGTTGCGCCCGTTTAACGTAAGCTTGAAACGACGAACCGCTGCGTCGGAAGGGCCGGTAACTTGGATAGACACCGAATCAGTCGTGACAAACCCGACTGCGGAAGCGCCTGGGCTGGTGATCGTATAATCTGCCTGTGAATGTTGATCTGAATGTTGGTCTGCCTGTGAGGGGAAGGGCCATAATGTCCCTACCGACAACATCACAGCCGTGCTGAGTGCTCGTGTTTTCGTGACAACAATCATGATTGGGCTTCTCCCATCGTCGTTATTGTTTGACAGACTGTTCCATCGACCAAACCCTGATCGTCGCAGCAGTCCATTGCCGGCCGCTGTCCGTAGAAGATCTGGAACGACTGAACATGGCGACCGTTCGAAATTATTTGATACTTCTCAGACATGTGGAATAGCGATGCTGGACTATCAGATATCTGTTAGATCGATAACTCCGCTGCCCACCGAGGCCACGCAACCCATGGATCTCAAAAAGCTCGAATACTTCGTGCACGTCGCCGATCTGCGCAGCTTCACCAAGGCTGCGTCGCTGCTCGACATCGCCCAGTCCGCGCTGAGCCATCAGGTGCGCCAGCTCGAGATCGAACTCGAGCAAACGCTGCTGTATCGCAATGGGCGCGGCGTCACGCCGACGGACGCCGGCAGGCGCCTCCTTGGTCATGCGCGAGGGATCCTCATGCAGGTGCGCCGCGCGCGCGACGAGTTGACCGAGACGAGGGATGCAATGGTGGGGCATGTAATCCTTGGCCTGCCTCCCAGCATCGCTAGGCTTCTCGCGGTGCCCTTGGTCAAATCCTTCCGCAATTCCTTCCCGGGGGGAACGTTCGGTGTGGTCGAAGCAATGTCCGCTCCCATTGTGGAGTGGCTCGTGGAGGGGCGCGTAGACATCGGACTGGTTTACAATCCGATGCCGCTACCCTCCGTCGAAATTCGACCACTGCAAGAACAGGAACTGTTCCTGATCTCTTATGAGGGAGCCAGAAAGAAGCGACAGAGCAAATCGGTGCAGCTACGAGAATTGCCATGCTATCCGTTGATTATTCCGAGCCGCTCGAACGCAAACCGGATGCTTATCGACGCGCAGCTAGCGCATTTGGGACTGAAGCCGCGGATCGAATTCGAGATCGACGGGATTGCATCGATACTCGACCTCGTCCACGAGGGTTACGGGCATGCTGTCCTGCCACTCAATTCCTTGCGTGGTCACGCGTTTGGACGGAGCTTTATTGTGAGGCCCATCGTAAGGCCTAAGCTCAATATCCAGTTGTCGTTGGTTACGTCTGCACAACGGCCTATCACACCGCTGGCGAAAGAATCGCTTTCGCTGATTCAAAAAACGGCGTCACGCATTCTTTTTCCGGAAGCCGTCGCCGGGGTGCGGCTTCATGGCGTTAAGCACTCGCCGAACAGCGCGAAGTGAGGAGCTATCGATGACGTAGGCGGGCAAGGCTCGATGATGCCAGCCGGTCGCGTTTGGGCTAATTTGCGTAGCTCGCAGCCCGTACGCCTCAAACCATCTCGAATTATGGTGCCCGGTGCTCCTCCATACACTTGGACGAGGCTCGATGGGAGAAACACAAGAAGCTTGCAAATCGATGCTGTAACGGAGAACTGAATTTCGTGCGTTGCTTTTCAAATCACCTCGAGCTTGCGGACGATATCCACCAGATCTTTTGTGCTTTGTTTCAGGGTACGGCCACTCGTGTCGACAACAGCTTCTGCCTGAGCATAGAGGCTCTCCCTGCTAGTCAGGATAGAGCGTAACTCCTCCATGGCTTTCGGGTTGCCTTTCATCGGGCGGAGGTCTCCCTGTTTGCGCACGCGCTGCATATGTTCTTCCGGGCGTGCTTCGCGGCGCCATGTCGCGGAGCGACGCGTCAAATCCACAGGGCGAGGGTCGCGCGCTTGTTCAGGCAGACAGTTTGCCGGAACATGCCGGAAATCTGGTCAAAACAGACCACATTTGTGAATCTCTGAAGTCGAGCGGATCGACCACTCGGAAAGTTCATTGAGAATGTGAAGCCACCTCTGGCGATCGCCGGTGCAACCATTCTGCTAGAAGCGAATTGGCATGGCAGATCGTGACGGCGACACAGGAATAAAATGCAAATAGCACCAGAAACCACCTTCGAAGGATCCGAGCCAACGCCAGCGGCGCGCGAGGCGATACTAAAAGAGATCGAACGGCTGGAAACTCACAATCAACGCATCACGGGATGTCGCGTATCCGTTATCGCGCCAAGCCATAAGCATCGCCATGGCACCGGATTCCAGATCCATATTTGGCTTACGCTTCCACCGCACGAAAATATCGTCGTCAACCAGCCGCATGTTGACGACGCGCGGCACGAACACGTTGAAGTCGCGATCAGGGACGCTTTCGCGATCGCCCGGCGTCAGGTTGACGCCCTTGCAATCTGAAGCGAATTCCGAGGCTCGCATCGGAAGAGCCTTTGGACGCAGTGACTTGCAACGGGTTTTGCAAAAACAACGGCCCCAGCGCGGGGGCAGCTGGGGCCATTATTCATCGGATGCTATGGGGGCATTCGCATCCGGTCGTGCAAAGCCAACTCGATCCAGGGGCATTCGTTCCTTACTCTTACCGACCATCATCTGTCGTCGTTCGAGGACGATGCCGAAGGTGTGTAGTCCGTTGGCGGACCTTTAAGTGATCGCGCGTGTTGAGGCCTTGGGACCGGGGCGACGACGCACGCGGAGCTTTGGCCAATGAGCGCAATTCCTGTTCACCTGGAACGACGTTTCGAGCGGAGATGGGCATCTCGTTTCGGATCGCGAGTTGCGTCGACCGCCTCGAAGAGCGCGGGGACGAAATCCAAGCTTCCGCACTCCACAGAAGACAAATCCGCCAATACCGGTTCCGGCAAGATTGGGAAAACGCCCGTCTTTGATCGAGCTGGTTTGGCGCCCAAGATTTGAGGGCAGTCATGCCGATTAAAACGCACGTCATAAATGTCGAAACAGCCATCGAAGCAAGCCAGGCGGAATCCGCGCCATCGGTGCTGGCTCTCCTGACGACCCCCTCCGATGCCAAGGTGAAGCGTTATCTCCGCGAACGAAAGCTTGAGCGTTATCGACAGCGGATAGCCGAGTCCGGCCTTGCCTTGACGAGACACCGAGATCAGCACAACGATCTGGAGAGGCAATTGTTGGAGGAAGAAGCCAAGGACCAGATCGAGCCGCCTCATACGTGAAACGTTGTCAACGGCTCGCAAAAGCGAAATCAATGCGTATGTAATAAAACATACGATCTACGCCTCAAAGCGTGTCAGTGAGGTTAACCTAGTGAGCACGACAAATCCCTTGAGCTTCCATCGTCGCACTGAACGGAAGTGGGCCGAACCCATCAAGTTGCTAAAGCGGGTGGTTGGCCAAGTCGTCGTTGCGGCTAGACGAACGTTGCAATCCGCAATCAACCATGACGGTTTGCTAATTCCGGTCCCGGTCAGAATCGTTGTGGACCGGCGACGACGTGATCAATCTCGTGATTGATTTTCCAAACCACAGTCGGTCATACGACCAAACGCGGCGCGCCGTTCGATTTTGGGGGCACGATAGCGCAATAGAAGCATCATTTTTTATAAGCGAAGACGCATTGAGGCGAATTCAACCAAATTCGCGCGGCGATGAGTTGGGCTTTTTGAATGCGTTTGATCTCAATCGTGATTTGATATGTGCCGCGGCGGCGAGGATCTATGTTCGCGGAAGCAGGGGTTCTTATGATCTTGTTGCCGCCAATTTTTGAGGCGCCTGGAAGCTGGAGCCGCGCAAACCGTGTTTGGACCCCGATGTCCCTTCGAGGGCGCTCGCTTCCCTACGGAGGCGCGAGCATTATCAGTCTCTGAGAGATTGCGTCGGCTTCGCTGGATGCGCCGTTTTCGGATGATGGTCGTGCAAGTACGAAGC
>DASZFB010000196.1:0-2443 GCA_035940275.1 Candidatus Eremiobacteraceae bacterium
CTCACATCCCGACGCGACCGCCATCGCAGGGTTGGAATCGGGCCAACCGGCCAATCTGAACGTTTCTCGGAGCCCACCGTGTCGTAGCCCTCGATCTAGAGAGAGGATCGACAAGTCGACAGCGCATCAGGCGGCGCCACCCAAGGCTCGGCCGTCCAAGCGCCTGATGGATGTCACCCTAGCGCTCGCACTCATCGTACTCTTTGCCCCGTTGATGATGCTCATTGCGTTGGCAATAAAGCGCGACGGCGGTCCCGTGCTCTACGCCCACCGCCGCATTGGCTCAGACAAACGACCGTTTTGCTGCTGGAAATTCCGCTCGATGGTCGTCAACGCAGATGGCGTTCTGCAGCGGCTTATCGCGCAGGACCAGCGGACGCACGAGGAGTGGGAGAGAAGCTTCAAACTGCGCTCGGATCCGCGCGTTACCGCGGTTGGCAAGTTGCTTCGGGCCTACAGTTTCGACGAATTACCGCAGCTGTTAAATGTGGTGATGGGGACCATGAGCTTGGTCGGTCCTCGACCGATCGTCGAGGCTGAAATCCGACGCTATGGACCTAGTTTTGCGGCATATTGCGCCTGCCGCCCCGGCATCACCGGCCTATGGCAAGTGAATGGCCGCAGCGATCTCGATTATTCGCGGCGGATCGAATTTGACCGCCACTACGTGCAGCAGTGGTCGCTCTGGCTTGATTTGAGGATACTGGCGAAAACCGTTGGTGTGCTAATCCGACGACGAGGTGCCTATTGAAACCTGCTGATATTTAGCAATTTGCCGGTGGCGCCGCGGAGCCGCGCGATCGACGCCGGCTGCGGCACCGGCGGCCTGCTTGCCAAACTGGCCGCAGACCGCCCGCGAGCGGTCGCCATTGGGCTCGATGCCCACCAGCAAGCATGTGAGCGCGCCACCGTCAAGCGCGGCAGAGCAGTCGCCGAGCGAGCCGGCGCGCCAATGCCGCGCCGCTCAGGCTTGTGCCGCCGGTGATCAGCATACACGCATCGCAAACCCAGCAAAACGCGAATCAGAGGTGCAAGTTACAACGCACGCTTTGGAGCGGGCCTCCACCCAGGCGAGCAGATCTCGGCAAGTCGGTGATTGACTGAGGCTTTTTGCGGTCTTGGGTCGATCGGCGGGCCGGCTTGACTCGGCGGCAACATCGGCTATGAGGAAGAGCCTCCTGTTGAAGCGCACGTCACGCACGGTTTAGGAACAGCCCTTGATATCGCTTTAGATGATGGCCGCGATATCCCAGACCACTTCGCCGCCCGCCCGTGATCCGGCGAATAGCTGTCGACATCCTACAGCCGTCTTCGTCACGCTGTCGCTTCTCGGTGTTGCGATTTGTGGGCTAACAACAACCGCACCGGCTCAAATTTACGAGAGGGGAACCTACGAGAGCGGCTTGGATACCGTAGTTCGGGGCGAAACCCTGGAAGGACGGCTCGAGCGACGGCAGCTTCCAATCGGAGCCCATCTCGGTGCTTTTTGGATACGGCCCGAACTGCAACTGGACGAGGCCCTGGACAACAACATCTTCGCAACCCAGAGTGGCAGCCGCGCCGATGCGATCACCACGCTGGCCGGAAGATTTGCTGCCGATTACGCGTTCGGGTCTAACCGGCTGAGCTTCGACGGATACGGAGCTGGACATAAATATGCGACGAATCCGACCGAAGACGCGTGGGAGGGCGCGGCGCACACGATTTTTGACGGCGAAGTTCATGACGACGTGCACGTTGTTGCAGACGGCGCTGTCAAGCGGCTCGTCGATCCGCGTACCGATCCGACGGGCCTATCGGGTTTGCGGCCAACGACGTATCTAGTCTACGAGGGAAGAGCTGGCGCGCTGCTGGGCCACGCCGATCGCAACATTATTGATACGCACATCGAGGCCAAGCGTACTGTCTACGATTCATTGATCGGCCGGCTAGGTCCGATCGACACCACCGATCGCAACCGCACCGAGGTTTCTGCCGAAGGGAATTTCGCTCACAGGTTTTTTGATCAGCAAAGAGTCTACGTTAAGATTCGGCCGGATACGCGCATGTACGATCGGCGGTTCGATGATAACGGCTTTCAACGGAGCAGCAGCGGCATTCGCGCCAATGTCGGGGGGACTCTGGACCTCAATTCGATCATCGTCCTCAATCTGGAATCGGGCTATCAATTTCAAAACTACGATGACCCGCGGTTCGGGTCGATCGGCGAACCTGACATCACGCTCAGTGGATCGTGGTGGCCAACACAGCTTACCATGTTTTCTGCTAAGTTTACCCATGAATACTACGAAGCGTTCTTCATAACAAGTCCTGGCGCGGTGAGAAACCAGGTTGTTCTCCGGGTCGACCATGAGTTGCTTCGGCGTTTACTGCTGACCTCGGCCGCAACGTTCGAGCGTGACGATACCGTCAAGGTGCCGAGTCGCATTGTATCCGAATTGGC
>DASZFB010000197.1:0-3132 GCA_035940275.1 Candidatus Eremiobacteraceae bacterium
ACACGGGCATGCTCGTTCGATCGTGCTGGATACGGGTTTAGCGACGCGGGTCCGATGCCGCGCACGAGCGTCCGCGTTGCCGACGAGTTGTACACCGCATTGCACAACGCCTCGCTTTCGGGACCGTACGTTCTGGTCGCGCACGCGTTTGGCAGTTACAACCTGCGAGCCTTTGCAGACCGGTACATGCGGGACGTTGTCGGAATCGTTCTCGTCGATGCCGACGACGCCGACGTCGAGCCCGCAAAATGGCGGGCGCGAGATAATCGCAATGTTCGGAATATTGTCGCCACTATGCGCCTCTGCCAAAATGCCGTAGTCAGAGGTCTGCCTCTGCCCCCGCTGCCGTCACCAAGCGGTCTTCCGCCGGGAACCTGCGCCGACCAGTTCTTCCGCGGTTTGCCCGAAAGTCGCTTCTCGAATGCGCTGAATTCCGCACTCCTGCACGAGGTGCAGACACAATCCTCTCTCTACGATGCCGCAATCTCCGAAATGGAAGAGTTGCCCTGGGATGAAGCATACTTGCAACAACACGTAACATCTTTCGGTTCCCGGCCGATTCGCGTGCTTACCACTTGGCATTTCGGCCGTCCGCCGGCGACCCCGGCGAGCGTTCATCGCGAGCGTTTGGCGTTCGAGCACGATTCCGCGCTAGCGCAGGGCTCGTGGCTTCGCCTCTCAACGAACGCACGCCAGGTTTTCGATTACGACGAAAGCGATCGATACATCCAACTCGATCAGCCGCAAATAGTCCTTGAGGCGATTCGCGAGGTCTTGGATACGATGCCAGGTTCTCATATCCAATCGAAGGTTCGATAGCGCGCAACTCGCGTCAAGCGCGTTGGTCACGCGCTACGCGCTGCTGTAGATGCGGCGAAGTTCACGAGCGGCGGCTGGGAGCGCCGAGGGTCGCTTGGGCGGCCGACATGATGCGCCTTCGGCAAGTTTGCGACAAGATGTACGAGTTGAGCGTGGGGATCATGATGTTGTGGTTGCCATGACGACGAGCACAGGTTGCGTGACCTTTTATCGCGCCCGGAGAAGCTCACGATACCGGAAGCATGTCACGAGATGGTCGTTGACCATCCCCGTGGCCTGCATGTGCGCATAGCAAATCGTCGTTCCGAAAAAGGTGAACCCCGCTTTCTTCATCGCCTTGCTCATCGCGTCGGATTCCGGCGTCGACGCCGGAATCTGTGAGACATTCTTCCGGCGATTGACGATGGGCTTTCCGCCGACGAAGTCCCACATGAAGTCGCTGAGCGTTTTGCCGTTCTCGCGAAGTGATAGGTAGGCTCGGGCGTTTTGTATTGTGCCTTCAATCTTTCTGCGGTTCCGAATGATCGCATCGTTCCGCACGAGAGACTCGAGCTTTCGGCGGTCGAAGCGCGCGATTCTGATGGGATCGAAATCGGCAAATGCTGCGCGGTAGGCCTCCCGGCGGCGCAGGACCGTCATCCAGGTCAAGCCCGCTTGCGCGCCGTCCAAGACCATGAACTCGAAAAGACGCCGGTCGTCGTGGACGGGAACTCCCCACTCCTTGTCGTGATACTGGAGCATCAGCGGATCGTCGCCAACCCAGGTGCAGCGGCTTACTTTATTCGGTCCAGCCATTTATCGCTCGGACCGGCCTCATAAGTGGTACGATAGTGGTACGGCACACGCGCTCCACAGAAATCACTGGCCTCATAACGGGGCCGAGCTCAACTCCTAATTCTCGCTTCGGCTACATTGGTCCGGGCAAGTTTACTTCTTCGCGATCAGGACATGCATGGACGTGGCACTCAACGTATGTGCGGTTACCTGATATCCGAGTGCGGGCACATCAAACCCATCGAATAGAGATTCTCCGGAGCCAAGCAGCACGGGCACATAGGCCAGATGCATTTCATCGATGAGTCCTGCGCGAAGGTATTCACGGATCGTCGCAACCCCGCCACCCAAACGGATGTCTTTCCCTTCAGCCGCTTCACGAGCACGAACAAGCGCTTTTTCGATGCCGTCGATGACGAAGTGAAACGTCGTGCCACCGTCCATAACCAACGAACTGCGCGCATGATTAGTCAAGACGAATACCTGAGTGTGATACGGAGGATTCTCTCCCCACCAACCTTTCCACGTGTCGTCTGGCCAAGGGCCTCGCACCGGGCCAAACATATTTCGCCCGAGGATCCACGCGCCGATATTTTCGAAACCACGGGCGGCGAAGTCATTGTCAACACCCGTTTCTCCACCGTCTTCGCCCGTCATGGCGTGGAAGGTGCGCGTTTTGAACACCCACTCGTGCAGCGCAAGGCCGCCGACCCCGAGCGGATTTTCAAGGCTTTGACTTGGGCCAGCACCATATCCGTCAATGGACATCCCGAAACTCTGAACGCGAAGCTTAGACACTATTTACCTCCATCGTTTTCTATCGCGACAATTGCTTAACCAGTCGTGCAATCTATCGAAAGCGTTGTTGCTCACGACCCCTACAGTGTGTGGTTCGAGCTAAGTGGTACTGTAAGTGGTAACGAACGGCTCTACCAGCGCAAGAAACGATCGATCCGTTGCAGGACGCGGGATTGATCGATCGACTTGAGCGGACTTGAACTCCTGACCTCTTACTTGATTGGTATTTGTAATATGGTAGACGTAAAAAACCCGCAATCCATTACAGGACGCGGGTGAGAGTGGTGGAGATGAGGGGACTCGAACCCCTGACCTCTTACATGCGAAGCAAGCGCTCTACCAACTGAGCTACATCCCCAAGGTCGGACGTTCAGTTACTCCAGGTGGCCACGGCTTTCCCGCGGCCCGATTTGTTGCGGTGCGACCTAGTGCAACGCCGGTGGTTCTCCAACCCAAATTCGCGCTATCTTGATGAAGCGAGCGTTTGACTTGTCACCTTGCACCACAAGCTCCGCGAAGCCCGGAGGTTTCACATCCTTGAGATCAACCGAATATGCGAGGAGAATGATCTGGCCGTTGAACTGCTTTGAGAATTCGGGGAAGCTCAGGATTGCATTCTGTTGCGGCGGTATAGCCTGGAAGTAAATGTACTTGCGCATCAGTGTCTCTGGATCGTCTGGAAAAGTCGGTTGCGCCTGTTGAAGGATCTCAGTGAGCGGTACGCCCGTGTAGACATGAAAA
>DASZFB010000198.1:0-9163 GCA_035940275.1 Candidatus Eremiobacteraceae bacterium
TCCCTTCGCTCGTCGACCAGGCGCTCAACGTCAGCGATGAGATCGTGCCGGTAGCACGGCGCATCGCGGGTGCACAAACAATGCTCTACCTTGGGCGACATGTCAACTTCCCTATCGCCCTTGAAGGCGCGCTCAAGCTCAAAGAGATCTCGTATATTCACGCCGAGGGCTATGCCGCGGGCGAAATGAAGCACGGTCCTATCGCGTTGCTAGATGCAACCGTACCGGTTGTCGTGCTTGCGACGCGCGGCCCCGTGCAAGAGAAAATTCTTTCGAATATGGCAGAAGCGAAGGCTCGCGACAGCCGCATTATCGCGATCGCTAACCCACACGACGACGCTGCGATCGAACATGCCGACGTCGTCTTCACGGTGCCCGAAACGCACCACTTGATTCAGCCGATCGTGAACGTTGTGCCGCTCTATCTACTCGCCTATCACATCGCCGATCACAAAGGCTGCGACGTTGACCAGCCGCGTAACCTCGCCAAAACTGTTACGGTAGAGTGACGCCTGTGAACGCCGGGCGCCCCGACGGACGAGCTGAGGACGCGCTGCGACCGATCGAGATGCGCACGCAGTACCTGCGCTTCGCCGAGGGTTCCGTACTCGTTGAGGCCGGCCATACAAAAGTTATTTGCGCGGCAACGACCGAGGATCGCGTACCGCCATTTCTCAAAGGACGGGGCAGCGGTTGGGTAACGGCCGAATATTCACTCTTGCCGAGGTCGACGTTCGAGCGGACGCCGCGCGAGGCAACTCAGGGCCGCATCGGTGGACGCACCCACGAAATCCAGCGCTTGATCGGAAGAAGTCTTCGATCCGTTGTTGATTTGCAGGCGCTGGGCGAGCGCAGCATTACCCTTGACTGCGACGTGATCCAAGCAGACGGCGGCACGCGTACCACTGCGCTCAACGGCGCTTTTGTGGCAATGTGCATTGCGCTGGTCAATCTGCGGGAGAAGGGGAGCCTGCGCGGCTGGCCGGTCGTTGATTGGCTTGGCGCGACGTCCGTGGGCATGAGTAAGGGCAGGCCGATCCTAGATCTGACCTACGAAGAGGATTCTCAAGCCGAAGTCGACATGAACGTGGTTATGACCGGTGATGGACGTTTCGTCGAGATCCAGGGCACGGCGGAGCAGAAACCGTTTTCGCGTGCCGACCTCGACCGTCTGCTGGCGCTCGCGCGCTCCGGCATCGAGAAGATTAACGAGCGCCAGCGCGAGGCACTAGCGTCCTTTGCAGTGCCGCCGTTCGGCGCGAAACGGGTTCCTGTCGACGCAAAGTCGACCACTGCAGGCACACAGGCCGACACTCGGGCTTAAATGAACCTTTCAGAGCTGCTTGCGCTTGTCGACGGATTCCGCATCACCGACAAACGGTTGTTGCGTGCCCGCGCGGCGCTTAAGGGCAATCCTGACGAGGCGATGGAGCGCGCTTTCCGCAAGGAGGCGCAGCGCTATTTTCAAATGCTCGCACGGGAGGCGCAAGAACACGTGGCCGAGGTGGACCGCAGGCTTGACGATACGTACCAGCGCCAGTTTAACTTGAACGCCGAGCGCGCTGTCGCACAGCGACGGCTCGAGGGGGCTCGCGACGTGCTTCGGGCGCTTGATAAGGTGTAGGTCGGATGTTCCGAGCTGAGACGTATCTGCGCACCCTGCCGAGGCCGTTTCCAGTTACGCGGCGTTTCTTCGAATATGCGGGCGGGATTACGCTCCTTTTCTTCGATGCGATCCGCTACATCATCGCGTGGCGTTACCGGCCGAGCGAGGTCGTACGCCAAACCGCATTCCTCATCGTTGACTCGCTCCCCATTGTGCTGCTCACCTCCGGCTTTACCGGCTTAGTCATCTCGCTCGAAACTGCACAGAGTGCTGTAAACAACGGCTTTGCATTCGTCATCGGCGGCAGCGTCGCGTACGGCACGGTGCGCGAACTTGGCCCGTTGTTGACCGGCATCGTTTTCGCAGGCAGAGCGGGTGCTGCGATCACGGCGCAGCTCGGATCGATGGTCGTCACCGAGCAGATCGAGGCGCTGAAGTCGTTCGGTTCAAGTCCGACCAAGGTGCTGGTCGTGCCACGCCTCCTCGCGTGCGTGATCGGCATGCCGCTCTTGACGGCGTTTGCAGATATCATCGCCGTCTACGGCGGTTACTACATGGCGTACTTGCGCGCACACATCTCGACCGCGACGTATTGGAATTCGGTTAACCAGTTCGTCGACTTTACTGACTTCGAGAAGGGTTTGCTCAAAGCTGCTGTTTTCGGAGTTATCGTCGCGATCGTCGCCTGTTACGAAGGACTACGTACAGAAGGCGGTGCCGATGGCGTTGGCCGCGCAACGACGAATGCCGTTGTCACGTCGATCCTCCTCGTCTTTGCGTTCAACTTCGGGCTGTCATTCGTGCTCTTCAAATGAGAGCTCCCGCTCCTGCTGGTCACAACGGCGATCAGGCCACGCCGAAGTCGGACGTCACCGTCAGGTTGCACGACGTGGCGTTGTCCTACGGTCAGAAGATCGTGCTGTCCGATTGCTCTCTTGACTGCAAGCGAGGTCAGGTGACGACCGTCATCGGCCTATCCGGCGCCGGGAAGTCCACCATACTGCGGCTCGTCAATGGCTTACGTCAGCCGTCCACGGGCCACGTGTTTGTCAACGGCGTGGACATCGTCGGGATGAGCGAACGGCAGCTCAATGACATACGCGTTAAGATGGGATTTGCGTTTCAAGCTTCTGCACTGTTCGATTCGATGAGCGTCTTCGAAAACGTTAGCTTCCCGCTCTACGAGCACACGAAGCTATCCCGTGCCGAGATCCGCAAACGGGTCGAAGAAACGCTCGAGACCATCGGCTTGAGTGACGTGTCCGAGCGCTTGCCCGCGGAGCTCTCCGGCGGTATGCAAAAACGAGTGGGATTCGCACGCGCAATCGTGAATGAGCCTGAAATCATCCTCTTCGACGAGCCGACTACGGGGCTGGATCCGATCATGACCAACGTGATCACGGATACGATTAAGTCGATTCAGGCACGTTTGCGGCCGACGAGCATTGTCGTCATGCACGACCTGCCCTCCGTGTACGCCATCTCCGATAACATCGCCATGCTGTTCGAAGGTACGATCATTGAGTCTGGCCCGGCTGCGGATTTTCGCCGCTCGCAGAATCCCATCGTCCAGCAATTCTTAGAGGGGAGCGAAGTTGGCCCGATTCCACTCTGAACCCGGAAGAAGCAAGGTTAGCTTGACATGACAACGGCATTCAAGGTCGGTGTCTTCGCCGTGTTTGGCGTGGTCGCAATATTCGTCGTGTGGGCAGTGCTTGGCAACTTCTCGCTGCGCCGAAACTCGTACGAAGTCGCCATCCATTTCCGAAATGTGGTTGGTCTGCAAACGGGCAGCTCTGTGCAGATAGCCGGCGTGGACATCGGCGTTGTCGACAGCATCAAGCTCCTGCCCGACCAAACGGCAACCGTTGTCTGCTCGATTGACGCAGATAAGACGCTCTACCGCGGCTCCATTTTCACGGTGACGCCGACGCTGACTGGGGCCCAATCGACATTGACGATCATCCCACCCAGGGACCTTGCGACCGCAATCCCGCTGCCCAGGCGTATCTTGCCCGAGGCCGAGCAGCCCGAGGGCGTAACACCACCCACTATCGCCGATTTGATGAGCGAAGGACAAAAGCGTCTCGCTGACCTCGACAAGACGCTCGCGCTCTTGAACACAGAGCTGCCTGGCATGGTACGCAATTTCAATGGTGTCGCGACGCACACCAACGCTCTTATCGTTCATGCCGACCAGAACTTCAATCAACTGGGCGAGCAGCTGAACATGACGGTTGGAAGCGTCAACTCGATCGTGGCGCAGCTCAACGGTTTGCTCGCCGTCAACGGACGCAACGTCACCGAGATTACGACCGGTATGCGCCAACTGATCGCCACGGGCGGTCCGAAAGTAAGCGAACTCATTGCCAATCTAACAGCTACTTCGGACAACTTGAACAAGACGATGTCTTCGCTGCAATCGATTACGACCGACCCGAAGTTGAAAGCGAACCTGACGGAGACGGCTGCTAACCTCAAGGACTCAAGCGAGAAGCTCAAGGCGATTGCGACCGATATTCAAAACGTCACGGGCGATCCGCAGGTGCAGAATGAACTCAAGGGTACCGTGCACAACCTCAACGAAGCGATCGCGAAAGCCAACATCATTCTGGGACATTTCGCAACTGCGCAAACCACATCGGACGAGGGGGTGCCAGGAGGTGCGCAAACCTCACCGGCGCCGGGCATGACGCCTAGCTCGCAATCGCCATTGCCACCGGTGGCGCCACATTCAGTGACTGGTCTCGGCCGCTCGCGTGGCGCTCCCTTCGAACTCGTCGGGGGCGAGGTCAGGCTCAACTGGAACCACCTGCCTTCGGGTCCGGCCAGCGACCTCAACGTGGTCCTGCTGCCGAGTCTTCCGACTCACGTGACGTTCGGCGCCAACGATCTGGGTTACAACACAACGTACAATTTTCTTGTGAACTGGCGTACCACGCCGAACCTAGAAACGTCGTTTGGTGTTCTGTATTCGAATTTGGGTCTGCGGGAGCGCTGGCATGCAGTTGGGCCATTTAGTGTCGATGCACGTCTGTACAACTCGAAGCAGCCGCGTCTCGATCTCTACGGCGATCTACGGCTGACGCAGCGTCTCTATTTCTTTTATGGTGAGAAGTCGTTGTTTGGACCAGCATCCACCAGAACGCCGCAGTTCGGGCTCGAGTTAGGCCGCTACTAATTTTGAATCGCTTCGAAGCAACGGACCTTTAGGTCCGTTTGAGCTTAAGGTCAGTTTATCCGATCGCGCTCCACGCCTGATCGACTGCTTCTTTCGCATTTGAGACTCTGACGACGGGATCGTGCTCGTCGGATTGCTCCTTCGAGAAAACCCATGTGTGCAAACCGATGACAGGGATGTTCAAGCGCAACGCTAGCGCGATCTCCGACAGCGTGCCATACGAACCGCCGATCGCGATAACGGCTTGCGCGCTGCGCACGACGACGATATTTCGCCCTTCTCCCATGCCGGTGACGATTGGTATTGTCACGTAGTCGTTTGCATCGTCAGGGTCAGCCGTAGGAATGATGCCGACGGTGATACCGCCCGCCGCTTGGCAACCGCGTGCAGCAGCTTCCATCACCCCACCCATGCCTCCGCAAATGAGGATTCCGCCGCGCATCGCGATTTCGCGGCCGACCTGTTCCGCTTCTGCGGCGATTGTTCGGGACGCATCACGTTCGCCAACAACCGCAATGCGCGGCGCGAGTTGCATAACGGAGTAGAACGTGCTGTCTGAGAAGAAGCGAACCCTCTCCTCTACTGCGTCCTGACAGGTTAACACATCATGAGCGGGATTCCCAAGACGCCGCGCACGACCGTGCGCCGCATTCCCCAAAACGCTGTGTACGATACGGCGACGATCAACGCGATTCTCGATGAAGGCCTCATATGTCACGTCGGTTTTGCCGTTGATGGACTGCCTTACGTTATCCCCATGGGGTACGCTCGGGCAGGCGAGCGACTTTACATTCACGGGTCCGCCGCAAGCCGGCTGCTCACCTCACTGGCGGACGGTGTTGACGTTTGCCTTACTGTGACGCTGCTCGACGGGCTCGTGCTCGCGCGGTCGGCATTCAATCATTCGATGAACTACCGGTCCGTTGTCGTTTTGGGCAAAGCCACTGCGGTAGAAGAAGAAGCGGAGAAGATCGAGGCGCTGCGACTCTTCAGCGAGCACATGATGCCTGGGCGCTGGCGCGAGCTGCGAGATCCCAAACCGATCGAACTCAAAGCCACGCTCGTGATGTCCTTGCCGATTGCGGAAGCATCAGCAAAAGTGCGAACCGGCCCGCCGATCGATGATGAAGAAGATATGCAAGCGCCCGTTTGGGCCGGTGTTCTGCCGTTGGCGCTTCGCAAGGGGGACTTGCGAGCCGACAGCACGGGCATCGAACCACCAGATTACTTGACGCTCGATCAACGCTTCTCGGCACCATGACGCAAGCGCGCCGCCCTATGACCGTCTCCGACACGGCAATATGGGTTGCGATGTATCGCGCCATGGAGTCCGAACGGCCTGATGCTCTTTTTCACGATCCGTATGCGCGCAGGCTCGCGGGGGAAGAAGGCGAGGCGATGATCAGGCGAGTGCCTCGGGCGCGGCAATACGCGGGCCCAATGATCGTGCGCACCGCCGCTATGGACGAACTCATCCAGGAACTGATCGAGCGAGACGCTGTCGATCTTGTCGTCAACCTGGCGGCCGGCCTGGACGCCCGTCCATACCGCATGAAGTTGCCGCCCGCCCTCCAATGGGTCGAGGCCGACTACCCGCACATGATCGAGAAGAAGTCCGCAGCGCTCGCCGGTGAGACGCCGCATTGCAGGCTCGAACGGATTGGGGTTGATCTCGCCGACCGAGCGGCGCGGCGCGCGCTACTCGAACGCGTTGGCGCCATGGGTACCAAGGGGCTCGTCATCAGCGAGGGGCTCTTAGTGTACTTGAGTTCAGATCAAGTCGCTGAGCTTGCGCAAGACCTCGCCGCGCAGCCGACATTCCGGTTCTGGATAACGGACATCGCAGCGCCACTCGTACTCAAAATCATGAAGCGAACTTGGTCCCGGCAGTTCGGTGCCGATACCACGACGTTTCAATTCGCCCCTAAAGAAGGGGCCGGATTTTTTGCACCCTACGGCTGGCAACTGGATCGCTACAGCTCGATTTTTCTTGATTTAAGCCGGTATCAGCGCGAACCGAACACGATGTGGATCTGGCGTCTGTTCTATCCACGCTGGGCCCGGCAGGAAGTTGATCGCCGCACGGGTCCGATGACCGGAACGCTGTTGCTGTCGCGTTAAGGCTCCTGGAAACTCGGTGTCTCCCAGATCCGCTGGGATAAATACGACTGCACCTTCGATACGTACCCATCACCCGCCGCCGTGTGCCATCGGCCTGCATACCATCGTCCGACACATCCCCATTGATCGCCGGCGACATATTGTTGGCCTCGATTAACAGTATTGAGCCACAACTCGTAACCTTCGAAACACGCGCGCCATATTCCGTAGGCGGTGTCTGCGTTAAAGGCAGTCGATCGAGCAATGCCAGGCCACGATGCCTGTTCGTAGGGCCAGCGGTTTTGCAAGACGCCCCAGCTTTGCGGACACTGTCCGGGAGTGCCGTCGACACCTAAGCCGTGGCCGGGCGGACATTGAGTCGGATCGGTGCCCCAATCGCCAAGCGAAGTTTGACGCCACCACGACTCGACTGCAGCCTGTGCGCGCACGACGTCCTCGTCGATGCCCCATTTGCACGCGGCCCATTGCAGAATCTCATCTGTCGTACCCGTGTAGTTTCCGTCGACGCGCGGCGCGATGAGGGTACCCGCTCGAGTGTCATCGGAGCTGGGGAAGAAGCTCCCCGGCAGATTTTGGCCTCCGACGGTCGCATTGTATGTTGCGTTGACGTGCTTATTTTCGGGTCGAGATTTGACTTCGGCAGCGCACGTACTGTCGCTTGGCAAAGCCGCACCGGGTGGCAGCGTGCTAAAGTGGACGACCGGTGCTGGGGTGGGACTGGACGACGTACCAACCGGCTGGGATGTGCTACCCGCGCCACCGGACCCGCCGCACGCGCATAACGTCGCCATTGCTGATATCGAAACGACCGCGCCTGAAAAGACGACAAGCCGGTTTAGCCACTGGGACACAACATGAGCATTGCCACTTGGTGGCGCGCGCTTCCCTCCGCTTTGGAACGCTTGTGACCCCACGCACGGCCGCCTGTTGCGTCCCGGGTGTGACAAACGAATAACAGCGGTTTCGGGGTTTAGGTGTTCGCCGTTTGTCATTCCCCGGACGGTATATTTGAGCCAACGCGCCATTGCCTTGCCCCTGGCGCATGGAGGGAACATGAAACGGTTGCTTTCTACCTACCTAGCGGTTGCCAGTGTGCTGATGTGTTACGCGCAAGCGCACGCCGCCAGCTTTCCTGGCTTTATCTCGCGACAGGCCGCCTGGGTGCCGACGGCTACCCGCGCGACTCAGCTCGGTGGAGCCATGCCGATGGCTGCGCTCGCGCCGAACACCATACTTCGCATAAACGTAGCTCTTGCGATGCGCGACAGAACCGATGCGGAGATACTAGTCCGGCGAGAAACGACTCCGGGCGATCCTCTCTACGGCACGCAAGTTACGCCGGCGCAGTACACCGCGATGTTCAATCCAACGAGCGCGCAAGCGAATGCTGTGGCTGGGTACCTTGCAAAGTCAGGCTTTACGAATATCACAATCGAGCCGAATCACTTGCTCGTCTCTGCCACCGGAAGCGCTGCAGCAGCTAGTGCGGCGTTCCACACGAGCTTTGGTGTGTACAATGTCAAAGGGCGTCTCGCATATGCCAACGCCACGCCGGCATACGTTCCCGCGCAGTTCGCTGGCACGGTGCTTGCAGTTCTTGGGTTGAACAATGCGTACCAGATGACCCCGGCGTTGCGCCGCAGTGCGCGAGTTGCGCCGATGACCGCTGGACCACGGGCGACACCGCCACCCTGCGTCAACCCAGGTCCGATTTGTCTCGCAAACTCATATACTGGCCAGGGCTTTCAAAAAGCATACGATGCGGCAAACACTCCCACCGGCGGACAGACATCCATAGCAGTCTTTGCGGAGGGAAATGTATCGCAGGTTGTGACGGATTTGCGCACATATGAGTCGGCATTCGGACTACCGCAAGTGCCCTACTCCGTGCGGCCAGTTGGGATCCCCAGCCCAGATATCGCCGGACTCATTGAGTGGGATCTCGACACACAATCGTCGACCGGGATCGCGCAAACGGTGAAGCATCTGTACGTTTACGATACAACGTCGCTGTCCGATTCCGACGTCGCTTTGGAAGTCAACCATTTTGTCACAGACAATCTGGCGAAGATCGGCAATGCGTCTTTTGGCATCTGCGAAAGCTTCGCGTTCTTGGACGGATCGATGTTGGTCGATGACGAGGAGTTTCTCGAAGGAGCAGCTCAAGGGCAAACCGTCTTCTCATCGACCGGAGACAACGGCAACGGCTGCCCGGTCATCGCTGCCACAGGCGTGCCAGGCACTGGGGTGCCCGA
>DASZFB010000199.1:0-9392 GCA_035940275.1 Candidatus Eremiobacteraceae bacterium
GAACCTCGAAGCTGCCGAATGGAATCAGCTGCACCTTTTCGCCTTTTGCGAGCGCGCCCTTGATAGCTTCCAGGACATTGTCGACGACATCCGACACGTCGCGGCGCGGCAGCTCGGTTTTGTTCGTAATCTCTTCGATCAGCTCGGCTTTGGTCATCGGTCACCTCTCTATTACTACAGCACTGAAAACGCGCGTATCGTTCGCGCTCATGAAAGGAGCGGTCGCGCGACGATTCTTAGCTCCGGCTCAACCTGTTTGCGCATGGACCCGTGATTCCTCCCGGTTTTGCCTCTCAATCCCTTATTTCATCGAGCATTGCCGCAGCCGCGCGCAGCCCGAGCAGATAGGATACTGCGCCAAAACCAAAAACGGCGCCGTTGACAACCGGTGCAATAACAGAACGGCGCCGGAACGACTCGCGCGCATAGATGTTCGTGAGGTGGATTTCTATTTTCGGAACGCTCACCGCTGCGAGCGCGTCGCGCAGCGCATACGAGTAGTGCGTGTAGGCACCCGGGTTGATGAGAATCGCACGGCCACGCTCCCCAGCAGCGTGAATCGCGTCGATGAGCGCGCCTTCTGAGGAATGCTGCTGGATAAACACTTCGCAGCCGAGCTCGTCTCCCAGCTTGAGCAGCTCTGCGTTAATCGTCTCCAGCGTCGCCGTCCCGTACGTTTCAGGTTCGCGTGTGCCAAGCGCGTTGAGGTTCGGCCCGTGCAGGACCACAACGGACTTGCGTGGCGCGTCCTTCATCGCCGCGGCTTTGCGCCGGCAACCAGGTGTTCCTTTGGCAGGACGGTACTCGGCGGCGATTCGAAAGTTACGATATGCCCTCAGATTACAGCGCGTCAGGCCTCGCGGCCGGCGATAGCGTTCGAATCGTCGCTGCTCGCACGACCACAATGGTTTCGGATGCCCAGGAGCGACACGGCTGCTCGCCGACGGTCGCCGCAGCGCTCGGTCGTTTGCTCACGGGCGCGGCCCTCATGGGAACGTTCCTCAAAGGCCGCGAGCGCATCACGTTACAGATCAACGGCGACGGTCCGGTGCGTGCCATCGTCGCCGACGTTCGTGCGGGCGGCCGGGTGCGAGGCTACCCAGTGCGCCCACGCGCGGAGCTGCCGCTCAACGCGAATGGAAAATTCGACGTAGCCGGCATCGTCGGCCGAGGATTCCTCCACGTCACCCGCGCGTTCGACACCGGTTTGCCATATACGAGCGCCGTGCCGCTTGCGACAGGTGAGATTGGTGACGATCTCGCGGAGTACTTTGCACACTCGGAGCAGGTGCCCTCAGTCGTGGGTGTAGGTGTGCTGGCAAACCCGCTTGGTGTTATTGCAGCTGGCGGCTTTCTCGCGCATCTTCTGCCGGGTGCTAGCGACGCGACCATCGGAATTTTAGAAGACAACGTGCGCAGCTTGCCGCACGTGAGCTCCCTCATTCGTGATGGCGCCACCCCGGAAGACATCGTCGAGCGCGTTGCCGGGAAGCTTGCGGCTCGTGTGACACATCTTGCACCTGTTGCGTTTGCGTGCTCGTGCAATCGCGAGCGCGTTACGAAAGTGCTCATTGGGCTGGGCCCAACCGAGCTCGATCAAATGGCAAATGCTAAGAACGAAACGGAAGTTACCTGCGACTTCTGCGGTCAGCGCTACTACTTCTCACCACAGGAGATCCGGGAGCTGCGTGCTGCTGCCTCAGACAGCGATACTACGTCACAATCCGGATGAACTGGTGATTGCCCTTCTGCAATACTCTCCCGTTCCATGACTTTTCGGCGTGACGAACGTCGTCGATGCGAGCGCCATCGATTTTAATCGCTCCTTGGATAACGAGTCGCTGCGCCTCGCGATTTGAACCGGCCCATCCGATAGAAACCAAAAGTTTAGCGACGGTCGCGTTATCGCCATCCCCCGATAGTTTGAAAACCGGCATGTCATCAGGCAGTTCCTTGCGCACGACGGTTTTTTCGAAATGCTCTTGCGCCTCTGCTGCGGCTTTGTTTCCATGATAGAGCTGCACGATGTCGCGCGCGAGCTTGACCTTTGCGTCGCGCGGGCTCAGCGTGCTTTGTGCTAACTCGCGCTCTAATCTATCGGATTCGGCGGTTGGCAGCTTCGTCGCCAATCGATAATACCGCGCAATCAAGGAATCTGGAATGGACATAATCTTGCCAAACATTTGCGACGGTTCATCGCGCAGCGCAATGTAATTGTTCAGACTCTTGCCCATGCGTTGCACGCCGTCCGTGCCTTCCAAGATGGGAAGCGTCATGCAAATCTGCGGTGACTGCTGTGATTCTTCTTGTAAGCGGCGGCCCATTAACAGATTGAAGAGCTGTTCGGTACCTCCCAACTCCACGTCAGCCTTGACCATCACCGAGTCGTACGCCACGGTCAGTGGGTAGAGAAATTCATGCAGACCGATCGGCGAACCTGATTGGAATCGCTTTGAGAAATCATCGCGCTCGAGCATGCGAGCCACGGTGATCTTCGAACTGAGGCCAATGACGTCAGCGAGGGAGAGTTTCGCCAACCAGTCGCTGTTATAGACAACGGTCGTTCGCTTGATGTCGAGGATGACGGCCGCTTGTTCTGCATACGATTGCATGTCGCCGCGGATCTCTTCCCGCGTCCGGGGCTTGCGTGCGGCAGAGAGCCCGGTTGGATCGCCGATTTCCGCTGTGAAATCGCCGACGATAAGGATCGCCTCGTGGCCGAGATCCTGGAACTCGCGCAGCTTGCGCAATACCACGGCGTGCCCAAGGTGGAGCAGCGGGCCCGAGGGATCGATGCCCAACTTGACGCGCAGCGGCCGTCCGAGGCGCAATCGCGCGGCGAGATCTTCCTTGGAGACGACGTCGACGCAGCGATCCGATAAGATATCGAGCTGTTCTTGTAGGTTCATTACACCAGCTTAACGACTGTCACGCCGGTTCCACCTTCGCGATCGGGTGCCCACGACAGCGACTCGACCTGCGGGTGGTCGTCCAAAAACTCGCGGATTCCCCGGCTCAGCTGTCCAGTACCTCTTCCGTGGATAATTCGCAATTCACTCAAGCCTGCGAGCGCCGCACTGTCGAGCGCTTTGTCGACGAGTGGCCACGCCTCGTCGACGCGCATCCCTCGCACGTCGAGCTCGGTCGTTGCGTGCGCTGCCGGCGCAAGGTCGGGGTCGGTGGCGTCAACGGAGTTAACGGACCTAAAGGTCCGTTGCTTCATCGTCTGTTGCTTCTGGGATGACTGCTTCGAGGTCCGTTGCTTCGCCGGCGCTTCAATTTGCGCTGCCCTGAGCATCACGTCCGCCGCCGGCACCAACGTTTTGAGATTCCCCAGCGTCACCAGCACGTCACGACCATAGATTTCGCTGACGACACCACTTTGGTCGAAACTGCGAACGTAGACTTGGTCGCCGGGTTTAAATTCTCTGGACGGCGTGGCGCCGGGTTCGGCACTTTCCAGGCCGAGGTTGCGCCGCATCTCTTGCAACGTCTCGGCCAGGAGCTTATCGCTCTGGGGAATTGGCTTGGATGCCTGACGCACGGCAGCTTCTGAGCGGCGCTGTGCCTGCTCGAGCAATTGCTGTCGAACAGTCTCGACCGCCTTCGCGAGCTCCGCTGTCGCGCGCCGTCCGAAGGCTTCCTTCTCCTGCTCCAGCGAGGCGATCCGCTGCTGCATGCTTCGTTCCTGCAGCCCCGCGCGGCGCTGCTGCTCTTCGAGCTGATCTTGCATCTTCTTGAGTTGATCGCGTTCCGCCCCAAGTTTTTCAAAGGTCCGCTCGAGGTTTTGTGCGTCGACTCCCAGGAGCGTCTCAGCGCGCGCGATGAGCTTTGCATCGAGTGCGAGTGTGCGCGCAAGGGCGAACGCAAGAGATTGCCCTGGGATTCCCTGCGCAAAGACGTAGGTCGGGGCGTGCGTCTTGGGATCGAAAAGCATAGAGGCATTACGCACTCGATCGTGCGCCGCTGCGAAGGTCTTGAGCTGCGTGAAATGCGTTGTGACGACGATCTTTGCGCGCGCTAGAATCATGGCCTCGATGGCCGCTTGCGCCAACGCTGCCCCGGCCGCAGGTTCCGTGCCGCTGCCGATCTCATCAACGAGGATCAGCGACCGCGGACCTGCTGCGGCTGTTGCTGCTTTGAGCGCACGAAGATGTGCGGAGAACGATGAAAGGTCTTGCGCGATGGATTGTTCGTCGCCGATAACGCAGGCAATATCCCTGAACTCACCGATCACAGTACCGGCGCCCGCCGGTAGCGGGATCCCGGCATAGGCAAGAAGGCAGAAAAGGCCGATTGTCTTGAGGACGACCGTCTTACCGCCCATGTTCGGGCCGGAGATGACGACCGCGTCGAACGATTCTCCAATCTCGAAGTCTAGCGGCACCGCCTCGTGGCGCAGGAGCGGATGCCGTCCGCGAACGATGCGAATAACCGGCTGTTCAACGAGTTGCGGGGTGCCGGCATCGCGCGCGATGGACCAGCGGGCACGCGCTCCGATAGAGTCAAGTGCAGCAAGAAGCGTAGCGTTCGAGTGCAACTGGGCGCTGTGCTCGCCGACCTTTGCCGCGAGTTCAGTCAAAATGCGTGACACTTCGCGCTCCTCTGCTGCTTCGAGGCCGCGTAATCGGTTATTCGCTTCAACGGATGCGAGCGGTTCCATAAAAACCGTTGCGCCCGACGCCGACTGATCGTGAACTACCCCGGGGAATTGAGCTGCGAACTCGCTGCGCACCGGCACGACGTACCGGCCGGCACGCACGGTGACAATAGGCTCTGACAGCATTTTTGCGAGCTCTGGGCTGTGCGTGATGGACCGGCAGCGCTCGCGCACTTGCTCGTGCAAGGCCCGCTGCTGGCGACGTATGCTTGATAGTTCGGAAGAAGCGCCGTCTGCGACGCGTCCATCTTCTTCAACCGCTCGATCGATCGCGACAATGAGTTCGTCGGTCCGTTCGCGCTGTTGTGCAAGCCTGCGCAGCGGCCCAGACGGGCGCTGATCCTCACGCAACGCCGAAACCGCAGCCCGCAGCGACCGTTCTGTGTCGGCGAGACGGCGCAAGTCGCTGCCTGACAGCGCCGCGCCCTTCTCCGCGCGTTCGACGAGCGGAGTTGTGTCAATCGCGCCGCCGAAGCCATAGTCTCTGCCTGATTGAAAAAATCCGGCAGCATCCTCAACGAGAGCGAGTTGGCCCTGCGCCCATGCCCGATCGCCCAGCCGAGGGCGCATCGCGAGAACTGCGGCTCTTCCCGGTGGCGATGTGGCAGACGCCGCGATACCTCCGATGACGGACGCGAATTCGAGACTCGAGAGGACTGCGTCGCTTGGGCCGTTGCCTTCCGGGTTCACCCCAGTCGTTCCACGAGGATCGCGCGCACGATCTCGATGTTCGCTTTTCCGCGACTAGCCTTCATGACTTGTCCGACGAGAAACTCGAGCACCTTAACCTTGCCGCCTTTGTACGCGGCAACGGAATCCGCGTTTTGGGCGAGAACGTCGTCGACGATCTGTTTGATTGCGCTTTCGTCAGAAACCTGAGCAAGACCGCGCTTCTCGATGATCTGCTGCGGGTCGCCACCCTCCGCTACAAGAATATCGCAGACTTCTTTTGCGGCCTTGCCGGATATTTTTCCTGACGTTACACTCTTGATGAGCGCGGCGAGCTGCTGCGGTCGTAGCAGCGATGTTGCAAGCGTGAGGCCGTGCTTCTCTAAGAACTTGCGCACGTCGCCCAGCATCCAGTTGGCGACGAGCTTCGGCTCCTTTGACGCAGCCACTGCGGCTTCGTAGAAATCTGCCGTCACGCGATCCTCGGTGAGCAAGCCGGCTTCGTGATCCGCAAGCTCGTATGCCGTGACGAACCGCTTGCGCTTGGCGAGCGGCAGCTCCGGCATTTCCGAACGCCAGTGCTCGACCGTCGTTTGGTCGATCGTCAACGGGACGAGGTCGGGATCGGGGAAGTAGCGATAATCGTGCGCCTGTTCCTTCGATCTCGTGGAGTACGTGACACCACGCGTCTCATCCCAGTTGCGCGTCTCTTGCACGATTCGCTCACCTTTACGGACTGCTTCTTCCTGACGCGCGATCTCGTACTGCAGCGCGCGCACGACCGAGCGAAACGAGTTCATGTTCTTGACTTCCGCTTTGGTTCCGAGCGTCGTCGAGCCGGCAGGACGGACCGAGACGTTGGCATCGCAGCGCAGTGACCCCTCATGCATCTTGACGTCGGACACGCCCAAATATAGCAGCACTGTCTTGAGCTGTAGCAGATACGCTTCGGCCTCTTCAGGCGACGCGATGTCCGGCTCGGTGACAACTTCCATGAGTGGCACACCTGCGCGGTTGTAGTCGATGAGCGTATAATCCGAGGCCGCCATGTGGCCGCCGGCGTGGATGTTCTTGCCGGTGTCCTCTTCTAAATGAATGCGGTTGAGGCGTACAACTTTGCCCGATGGCAGTTCTACTGAACCACCGGTCGTTAACGGCATGTCGTACTGCGATATCTGATAGTTCTTGGGCATGTCGGGATAGAAGTAATTCTTTCGGTCGAACTTTGAGTGCGACGCGATCGTGCATCCAAGCGCGAGGCCGGTCTTGCACAGAAACTCAACCGCGCGCCGGTTGATGACGGGCAGCGTGCCGGGCATGCCCAGGCAGATCGGACAGACAAGCGTGTTCGGCTCGGCGCCGAAGACGTTACGGCAACCGCAAAACATCTTGCTGTGCGTCGAGAGCTCGACGTGGACTTCGAGTCCAATCACCGCTTCGTAGCGAGTCGTCTCTTGCACCGGTGTCTGCTGACTCACGACGCACGCCCCGAGAGTGTTACGACGGGCGTACGCAAGTTCGCGTGATGTGTCGCCTGCTCGTAGGCGTGCGCGACGCCCAACATCTGGGCTTCTTCAAAGGCCCGTGCAACGATTTGCAATCCCACGGGAAGATCTCTGACGTAGCCCGCCGGCACGGAGAGGGCTGGAACACCAGCCAGGCTCATCGGGATCGTGAAATAATCCATCAAGTACATCGCGACTGGGTCTTGCGTCTTGGCGCCGAGCTCGAATGCCGGCGTCGACACCGACGGACAGGCAATAACGTCGCATAGCGCAAACGCGTCGTCGAAATCTTTCTTGATCAGCGTGCGGATTTTTTGTGCTCGTCCGTAGTACGCGTCGTAGTAGCCGGCAGATAGTGCATACGTCCCCAAGATGATGCGGCGCTTGACCTCATCACCGAAACCGGCCGCTCGAGTTCGCTCGAACATCGCATAGACGTCACCGTCGCCGCTGACCCGCCGCCCATAACGCGCACCGTCATAGCGTGCCAGATTCGACGAGCATTCAGCTGGCGCGATGAGATAGTATGTGGCGAGCCCATACCGCGCATGCGGGAGATGAACGTCGACGAGACGCGCTCCGAGACGCTCGAGATCCTTATAGGCAGCTTTGTAGAGTGCGGCCATGTCGGGATCGGTCTTCCCGATCTCTGTCTCAAATTCGCTGACGATGCCGACGCGCACGTCGCGCAGGTCGGTTCGCAGCGCTGCGACGTAGTCGGGGACAGGAACGTTGACGCTCGTGGAATCCATGGGATCGTGCCCGGCGATGACGGAGAGCGTTTGTGCCGAATCCCGGACGTCAAGCGTCATCGGGCCGGCTTGATCAAGCGACGAGGCAAACGCTATCATGCCATAGCGCGATACACGACCGTACGTCGGCTTGACTCCGACGATGTTGCAAAACGACGCTGGCTCGCGGATGGATCCGCCGGTGTCGGTCCCGAGGCCAATGGGAACGGTGCCTGCGCCAACGGTGCTTGCGCTGCCGCCCGAGGAACCCCCAGGCACCCCCTCGAGGTCCCAAGGGTTGTGTGTCGGCCCGAATGCCGAGTTCTCGCATGACGATCCCATCGCGAATTCGTCCATGTTGGTCTTGCCGATGATGAGCGCGCCCGCTTCCTCGAGCTTCTGCACAACGGTTGCCGAGTAGGGCGCTCGAAAGTTCTCCAAGATCTTGGATCCTGCGGTTGTGATCTCGCCGTCCACGCAGAAAATATCTTTCACTGCAATGGGAACACCAGCAAGCGGCCCCAGAGATTGCCCTGATTTCACCCGCGCGTCAACTTCCCGTGCTTTGGTCATAGCGCGCTCCGGCAAAAGGCGGATGTAGGCGTGCAGCTGTGGCTCGAAAGACTGAGCTTGTGCAAGCGCAGTCTCGGCCGCTTCAACGGCACTTAGCTCCTTACGCGCGATTGCGTCTCGTATCTCGTGTCCAGTTTTCGACATATGCTACTCAAGAATCCGCGGCGTCTTGAAGTATGGCCCCTCTTTATCAGGAGCGTTCTCCAAGGCAACATCGCGGCTAAGACATGGAGTGACTTCGTCCTCGCGCAGTACATTTGTCAACGGTATGACTTGAGCGGTCGCTGGAATCTGGCTTACGTCGAGCGCCTGTAGCTCGCCGATAAATTCGAACAATCGCGCGAACTGCGACGAGAAACGCGACGCTTCTTCCTTCGTCAACGTTATGCGTGCCAAACGCGCGACGTGATCGATGTCTATGGGGACCTCTGCCATTTGCTCCTCTTAAGCGGACCTAAAGGTCCGCTGCTTCATTTGTCCGTTGCTCATTAACGGACACAAAGGTCCGTTGCTTCAATTGTCTGTTGCATCACTTCAGCGTGAATTCGGTCAACGCCTCAACGTGCCCCGTGAAAGGAAACATATCGAACGGTGTGGTGCTGCCCAGCGTGTAACCCGCG
This sequence comes from Candidatus Eremiobacteraceae bacterium, assembly GCA_035940275.1. GTDB lineage: Bacteria > Vulcanimicrobiota > Vulcanimicrobiia > Eremiobacterales > Eremiobacteraceae > JAFANK01. The sequence continues at coordinate 8,759 of DASZFB010000199.1, forward strand.
TCCACCAGCAGCCGTGCATCTCTCGCCAGGGTCGCCGGATTGCATGAGAGATATTCGACGCGAGGCACGCGCGCGCCCGCAAGCGCGTGTAACACTGCAGGTTCGCAGCCTCGCCGCGGCGGGTCCAAAATCACGGCGTCGGCGCCATCAAGCAGCGTGTGCCCTCGTTTCCCTGTTACGGCGTCAATAACGGGCACGCATTCGAAGGCTGCTGTTGTCACGCCGTTAATCGCCGCGTTTGCGGCTGCTTCGTCCACGGCGCTGCTGTACGACTCAACACCGACAACAGCCACGCCCCGTTTCCCGAGCATGACCGCGAAGGTTCCCACCCCGCTATAGAGATCCACGACTCGGCGCGCATCCGACAGTCGTTGCAGCAGCAGGTCGGCGACGAGCTCGAGCACCGAGGTGTTGATCTGAAAGAACGATGCGATTCCAAAATGAAAGCTCGTTTGTCCTACGCGCTCGATTGTCTCGGGTGATCCCCACAGCGTCGCAAAATGCCGGCCGAAGATCGCGTTTGCACTTGCGGGGTCGAAGCTCTCCACGAATCCGGTGAGGCCGGGTATCTCTTTGCGCAACGTATCGACGTGCTGCGCAAGCCCTGGCTGACGGCGCCCCGTGCAGAACGCGA
>DASZFB010000200.1:0-5411 GCA_035940275.1 Candidatus Eremiobacteraceae bacterium
GATCTTCATGCTCGAGCGGCGCGCTGCGGTGTCTGGCGACCCGGCGCCCCTCCACTCAAGCCGCGCGGGAATTTCAACGATCGTCGCGTTCCGGCGAAGCGCAGCGAAAATCGTCTTGTGATTGAAGTCCATATCACGCTGGTCGATCGCGAGGTTGCGAAGGGCTGCTGCGTTATACGCGCGGACCATGCAGGTGAGGGTGGCTATTTTCCCACCGGTCGCGAGAGAAAGATAGCGATTCGCCCATGCCGACAATTGCTTGCGCAACCAGGGAACATTGACTACATCGCCACCGCGCATGTAGGGTGACGCAAGCACCACTGCGGCGCTCGTGTCTTCGAGCGCGCGAAGCATCAAGCCGATGTGATAGGGTGCGTAACTGAGATCGCTATCTAGAATGACAACGATATCGCCGTGCGCCGTCTCGAAGCCGGTCTGTATTGCTAGGTTAAGTCCTCGGTTCGTGAGGTGATGGCGAACCTTGACCTCTGGATGACCTGAGGCAAAGGCGTCGGCGAGAAGGCCGGTTTCGTCGCTCGAGCCGTCGTTCACGACGACGATCTCGAAGGAGTAGCTTTGGTCGAAAGTACGGGCGTAGCGATAGACTTCATCCAGGTGTGGTTCGATAACGGCTTCTTCATTGAAGGCCGGCAGAACGTAAGAAACGAGCGGTCGAGTATAATGCATCAGTTGGTCTGGTCCGTACAGTCCAGTGTAGCCCAGTGAGCATCGTCACAGCGAGAGAACAACGGCCTTCGGGTCGAGGCAGCAGTCTTAGGAAGCAACCCCTCGGTAGGACCAAAGGTCCAACCCACTTTTAGGACCCTGGCAACGGGCGCGGCGGGCTGTGGAGAACCTGGCTTTTAGGCCTCCGGTGCAGAATGGCGTAGGCCCGGGTTGCCGATAATGAATGTTACCTGCGTCACATACTTGAGGGAGAGGCATGGCACACGCGCTCTGGTCCGGATCGATCAATTTTGGGCTCGTCACGATCCCCGTAAAACTGTTCACGGCGGTGCGCAGTGGGAAGAGCGATATCGCGTTCAACTTTCTGCACAAAAAAGACAAGGGGCGCATCAAGAATGAGCGCGTCTGCAGCATCGACGGGCGCAAGGTGGCATGGGATGAAATCGTCCGCGGCTACGAATACGAAAAGGGCGAATACGTCATCTTAACCGAGGAGGACATAAAAAAGGCAAGCGCCGAGGCCACGCAATCTGTGGACATCGTCCAGTTCGTCGACGCCAAAGAAATCAATCCCATGTTGTACGACACGCCCTACTACCTCGAACCAGACAAGAAGGGCCGTCACGCGTACGCTTTGCTACGCGAAGCGCTCAAGAAATCAGGCAAAGTCGGCGTTGCGCAGGTGGTGATCCGCACGCGCGAACACTTGGCCGCGTTGCGTCCGCTCGGTGATGCGCTGGTATTGGAAACGCTCCACTATGCAGATGAGATTGTGCCGTACGATCAGTTCGAGCTCCCGCCGGCCAAAGAGAAGACGCCCGCGACAGAGATGAAGGCGGCGATGATGCTCATCGACACGATGTCGGAAAAGTTTGACCCAGCGAGCTTCCACGATACATTCAAAGAGCAGGTCATGACGATGATCGAGGCGCGTGCGAAAGGCAAGGCACTGCCGAAAAGTAAGGCCAAGGCAACGGTGCCAACCAACGTCGTCAATATCATGGACGTCTTGCAGCGTAGTTTGAGCGAGCGCCGCGGCAAGAACGGAAAAGCAAGCGAAAAAGCAAAGCGAGCGACAAGGAAAGTCGGCCGCTTAGTGGCCGCAGGCTAGCCATATTTGCGGTCGACATAAAGTCGACCGCTATACCCATCCGCTGCAGGGTCCGAACCTCCGTTCGACGAACAACTGTTCGTCTTGCGCCACGGAGGTGCTTAGGGCATGCCTTCATTTCAACTTTGGAGAGAACGCGACTCTGCGCTGAAATGGCATTTGTCGACATCGATTGCAGAGTCGAAACAGTTGAGTCGAGTCGAGCGCCGCGTCTTGCTGTTTCTGTTTGCGTACTACGATCGCGGCCGTGCGCGCATCGAGTATCCTGGTCACCAAAGTTTTTCAACACGCCATCACATCCAGCCCGAGCAACTGCAAGCGGCGCTCTTATCACTTGAGCGCGGAGGCTTCGTGCGTCCACAGCCCTCTCCCACCAACTTGTTCGCGTATCTGCCGAATGCGCTCTTGTTGGAAGAAGCCTACGATCGCGCTAAAAACGCGAGCCCCGAACTCTTCGAAGTCCTATAGGTAATGTAGCGGTCGACCTTGTGTCGACCGTTATTCTCGAACAACGTCCTCCGGCTTCTTATCAGTGCGCAAGCCGACGAACACGGGCTGACGCATGAGGCCGTCCTTCGTCCACTCCCCGAATTTGACTTCCGCAACGAGATGCGGGCGCACCCAGTGAACGGGAGCGTTGGACGGAGGTTTCGTTGCAAAGGGAGATCGTGTCGTTTCAAGCGGTTTCAGTTTGCGGTAGACGACGTCGAGCAACTCCTGGTCGAAGCCTGTGCCGACATGACCTACGTAACGAAGCTTGCCCTTATCGTACACGCCGAGCACGAGCGCCCCAAATTTCTCGCGTGAGCCGCGCGGTTCTGTCCAGCCCGCTATGACCACCTCTTGTTCGAGGTGTGTCTTGATCTTAAGCCACGAGCGCGAGCGGCGCTCGACGTAGAGTGACGTGCGCTGCTTGGCGATGATTCCCTCGAGCTTGCGGCGCTTAGCCTCGGCGAAGAGTTTTGTGCCGGTCCCGATGACGTGTTTGGACAACATCACATGCGGCGCGTCGGCTTGCAGCAAGCGCTCGAGCAGCGCCTTGCGTTCATCCAGCGGGGTGCTGCGTAGGTCGCGTTTACCGGCGTAGAGCAAGTCGAAGATAACGTACGTCACGGGGATCGCTCGCTGCAAAGCCGGGTCGCTCGTGCGTCTGTTGAGCCGCGGCTGAAGACGCTGAAAGGATGAGCGGCCGTAACGATCGAGGGACACAATTTCGCCGTCGATGATGACGGGCAAGGAAGAAAACGCGCGGCCAAGGTGGTCAAACTCGGGGAACTGCACGAGAAGATCCTTATCGGTGCGCGAACGAACTTGCACTTTGTGCGCGGACTCTATGGTCGAAACGGCTCGCACACCATCCCATTTGATTTCGAACAACCACTCCGGGTCGTCGAATGGCTTGTCGACGAGCATCGCGAGCATCGGGTGCGCGATGCGTGGAAGTGCGATGAGCTACCGCCTACTCGACGCCGCTTTGCGACCGGAGATCCAGCGCGCAGCATGGCGGCTCTTCGCCAAATCGTCAAGGGTGCGTCCCGTTTTCACGGATTTATCATAGCGCTCGGGATCCCACCCCCGCTCGACGCCGTCGTCTTTATCTTTGATGAGCAGCCACGCATTCTCGGAGCCGTCGCGTGGCCGCATTTTGACGAGCGTGAACATTCCGGAGAGCTTCTTGCCTTTAAGAATGAACTTTATTTTTCCACGAGCGATTTCAGCGGTTGGGCTTGTACCCTCGGCAAGCTTGTAGGTGCCTCGGTCCCAGACGATGACCTGACCCGCGCCGTAGTTTCCCGCGGGAATGACGCCCTCGAAATCGCGGTAGTCGAGGGGATGATCTTCAACCTGCATCGCCAGGCGCCGCTCCGCCGGATCGAGCGTCGGTCCTTTCGGTACCGCCCAAGATTTCAAGACCCCATCCGCCTCGAGGCGAAAGTCATAGTGAAGACGCGATGCGTGGTGCTTCTGCACGACGAAACGCAGCGCCGCACCGCGCTCGAGTTTTTTGCCTTTTGGTTCAGGCGTGCGCGTGAAATCTCGCTTGCGCGCATACGTGCGCAACGAGCCGCGCGCTGATGCTCCCGCGCCCGTAGTTTTCGTCGCGCGCGCTTTCGTCTTTGGCCGAGCTTTTGGAGTCATAGTAGTCGAAAGGTTCGAAGAACGGACCTAAAGGTCCGTTGCTTCAAAGGTCCGTTGCAAGGTCCGCAGCGGTTGCCCGCGAAACTCCGGCAGCCCGATAGGGCGACATAGCCAAGTGGTAAGGCAGGGGTCTGCAAAACCCCCATCCCCAGTTCGAATCTGGGTGTCGCCTTTTTCTTATGCCGCCGCGACTCACATGCGATAGTGGTAGTTGATAGTGGTAACGGCACCGTTTGCGATAGCGGGCTGATCGTGCAACAGGAAACCCTGCTTTCGGGTGGCCGCGAGCTCGAGCGGCCGCTTGAGCGTCGCGGGGACGTTCAGCACTACATCGACTTCGGATTGTGTGCAATCTTGTGGCAAGGTTACGCTCACAATCACCGAGTTTCCATGAAGCTCGCTAAATGCGAAACTGCTCATCAGATCGCTCGGGACGGTTTTGCAGAAATGCTCGGCTTTCGTCTTGAGCGCGTCAAGCTCGTGACCCGGGAAAATGGCGGATAGCAAGACCGGAGCTTTGGGGCGCGCAAGGTCGATTGCAACGCTGCCGATCGCTGTACCGTTCGTGCCGTTTGTGCATTTCATGATATCGCTGTTCTGGACCGAGACGATCGTGCCAACGACGGATTGAATTTTTGCCTGGCGCGTCATGTCGCAGTCTGAGGTCTGCTTCGTTGCAATCTTATGAAAGTCGACGGCAGTTCGTGTAAGCTCGGAGAATACTTGGCGCGTGGGCGTGTGTTCTGGCGTTGCGATCATGTCGGCAGTCGTCCAGGTGATAGCAAAGCCCCCGATTGAACTGCTCCAGACATCCTTTGGGACGATAGGCGTCGGCGGCGGGTTGATCGGGGCAATGTTGAACTTCGAACACGACGAGACAACCGTGGCGGCGACGAGCACGACAAAGACCAGCGATAGTTTCATGCTGCGCATTCCTCCAGCGGGCGGTTGCAACGGATGGGGCCGTGGCACCTGCAACGGCAAAGGTCAGCCGCCGCACGATGTTTGATATAGTCATTCAAATGCCAACACAGCCGACTAAGGTCGAGCGCGCAAGCAAGGTTGGGGCTCCACGCAAAATTGAGCCTGAAAGCGAACGTGAACCGCTTCTCGCAACGCCTGCTGCAGTAGCGCTGCGGCTCTCCCCGCGCACCAAGAACGCCCTTGAGCGGCTCGGCATCACCTCGCTGCGCGATCTTATTCGACACTTTCCTTATCGCTATGACGACCTGCGGGATCCGTCTCGCATTGCCGACGTCCTCGCTGCGCGCGGGGAAGTGGCTTCATCGGAAAATGTGCCCGAGCGTAACGTGCTTGGGACCGTCGTTCACTGCAAGCACATACGGCTACGCGGCCGCATACGGGCAAAGACCACAGCGACCATTGATGACGGCACGGGTAGCATGCAAGCTGTGTGGTTCGGGCGGCCGTACCTTGCAAACCAGATGGCTGTGGGAAGCCGCGTTTTTGTCCG
>DASZFB010000201.1:0-5136 GCA_035940275.1 Candidatus Eremiobacteraceae bacterium
CATATTTCGTGTGTAGCGGTCGACCTTGCGTCGACCGAGAAGGATGGCCCATTCGCCGAACGAATGCCGCCAATCCAACCCTCATTGGAGCGAAGACGCTCATGAAGATTTACATCAAAGGCCGCAACCTCAAAGTAACGCCAGCGCTGCGTACCTACGCAGAAGAAAAGATCGGCCACCTCGCTCACTACTTGGATCAGATCATCGACGCCCATGTCACGCTGCGCGTCGAGCGCGAGCTGCAGATCGTCGACGTGGTCCTTAACCTAAAACATTTTCTCATCAAAGGCGAGGAGCGCTCTCCCGACATGTATGCTTCCATCGACCTTGTCCGCGATCGGCTCGAGCAGCAGATTCGAAAGTACAAGACCAAGCACTGGAGCCATCATGTCAGGGCAAATGGGCGAGGGAATCCCACCGCCCGGCGCAAGACCGCCTCGAACGTGACCGCTCCTGATGACGCCGACGAGGCGGAAAAGTCGCTGCAGATAGTGCGTTCGAAGAAAATCGACATCAAGAAGATGGACCCGCAAGATGCGGCCCACCAAATGGAACTGCTGGGTCACGACTTTTTTCTCTTTGTTAACGACCAAACGGGCGCGGTAAACGTATTATATAAGAGACGCGGAGGTCAGCTAGGCCTTATCGAAACCGTCTCATAGGCCGCCTGTGGCCGCTCCATTATAAGAGAGAGTCTAACAAGTTGTCCTTCTTAAGTAACATCCGCTCGTGGGTGGACGGGAATGACCGTGAGGTCGCCCGCCTGCGCAAGGTTGCCGTCAGCATCAACGCGCTCGAGCCGCAGATGCGGGCGCTTAGCGACGAAGCGATCGCCGCCAAAACGCCGGAGTTCAAACAGCGTTTGGCGCAGGGCGCCACGCTCGACGATTTGCTGGTCGAAGCATTCGCCGTGTGCCGTGAAGCGGCGCGACGCACGCTCAACATGCGCCACTTCGACGTGCAGCTGATCGGTGGCATGGTGCTGCATGAAGGCAAGGTCGCAGAAATGCGAACGGGCGAGGGTAAAACGCTCGTCGCCACATTGCCCGTGTACCTCAACGCACTCGAGGGTAAGGGCGTCCACCTCGTCACCGTCAACGACTACCTCGCCAAACGCGACGCGGAGTGGATGGGTCCCATATACCGGTTCCTCGGTCTCTCCGTCGGGATCATCCAACATTTCTTGCCGCCGCCGGAACGGCGACCGGCCTACGCCAGCGACGTCACGTATGTCACGAATAATGAAGCGGGATTCGATTACCTGCGCGACAACATGGCGCCCCATCTGGCGTATTGCGTGCAACGCGAGCTCCATTACGCGATCGTCGACGAGGTCGACTCGATCCTCATCGACGAAGCGCGCACACCGCTCATTATCAGCGGCTCGCCCGAAGCCGTACTCGGCCCCAACTACAAAGACACGTCGCATTTCTACGAACACTTTGCGCGCAACATCATGCCCCAGTTGCGTAAGGACGAGGATTACACGGTCGACGAGAAGATGCACGCGGTACCCATTACTGAAGTGGGCGTCGCTAAGGTTGAGAAACTTCTGGGCGTGCAGAACCTCTACGACCAATCGAATCTGGAGCTGACGCATCAACTGCAGGCCGCGCTCAAAGCGAAAGAGCTTTTCCGCAAAGATGAACAGTACGTCGTCAAAGATGGCGAGATCATCATCGTCGACGAGTTTACGGGCCGCCTGATGTACGGCCGCCGCTATTCAGACGGCATTCATCAGGCAATCGAGGCTAAAGAAGGCATCAAAGTCAAGAGCGAAGATCAAACGCTTGCGACGATCACCTTCCAAAACTATTTTCGGCTATATAAGAAGCTTGCCGGCATGACCGGAACCGCCAAAACAGAAGAGCGCGAGTTTCGCGACATCTACGGTTTGGACGTCCTGATGATCCCCACTAACGTGGCAGTGAATCGTACGGATCACGACGACGTCGTATATAAGAACGAAGAAGGCAAGTTCCGCGCGGTCATCAACGAGATCGTCGAGCGCAACAACGCCGGCCAGCCGGTGCTTGTCGGAACTCGATCCATCGACAAGTCAGAGCGACTCTCAGCGTTGCTGTCCAAGCGCGGCATCGAGCACAACGTGCTCAACGCGAAGTACCACGAGAAGGAAGCTGAAATCATCAAGGATGCCGGCTTGCGCGCCAAGGTAACGATCGCAACCAACATGGCCGGTCGTGGCGTCGACATCAAGTTGGGTGACGCGGTCACGGGTCTGGGCGGTCTCCATATCATTGGCACCGAGCGCCATGAGTCGCGACGCATCGACAACCAGCTGCGCGGACGCTCGGGCCGCCAAGGTGACCCCGGTTCGTCACGCTTCTACGTTGCGCTCGACGACGAGCTCATGCGCATCTTTGGCGGCGATCGCATTCGCTCGACCATGGAGTTGTTCAAGCTCGACGACGACACGCCGATCGAAGCCGGCATCCTCACGAAGTCGATCGAGAACGCGCAAAAGAAAGTTGAAGCTCACAACTACGAGCAGCGCAAGCACGTCCTCGAATACGACGACGTCATGAACAAGCAGCGCGCGGTGATTTACGCCGAGCGCCGTCGCGTGTTGGAAGGCCACAACTTGCGCTCGTCACTCGCCGAAATGCTTCGGCAAAAAGTCGAGCAGGCGGTCAGCGCAAACTGTCCGGACAATGCTCATCCGGCAGAGTGGGATCGAGCAGCGGTGCTCGCCGATTTAGAGGCGGCAGGCGTTCGCGGCATAAGCAAACGCGTTTCCGTTGAGAAACTGGAGCCGCTCTCGAAGGAAGAGATGGTCGACCTGCTCGCGCGCGAAGCCGACGCGATGTACTCGGAAAAAGAAGAGCGCATGGTCAAGCGCTATCCGGATCTCGACGGACCTGGCCTTCGCGAGGCGCTACGCAGCCTCGAGCGCGGCACGATGTTGCAAATCATCGACCGGCTGTGGATCGACCATCTTTACACGATGGACACGTTGCGCCAAGGCATCGGGCTACGCGGCTGGGGCCAAAAAGATCCGCGCGTTGAGTACGAAAAAGAGGCCTTCGAGCTTTTCGAGGACCTCAAGGCAGCTATTCAGGACGAATTCCTGGGAGCGATGTTCCAGGGTGACGACTTCCACATTGTCGTACAGCAGCCGCAAGGCGCACCGCCGCCTCCGCAGACCGGGCTCACCGAAGGTCCTCCGCAACAAGCTCCGACTTCATCGATGCCGATGCCCGATGCAGCAGCGCTGAGGCGCTTCGACGGGCTGCATTCCAACCGCGATGAATCGTCCGGGGGTCCACAACCTGTTCGCAAGAGCGACAAGAAAGTCGGCCGTAACGATCCTTGTCCGTGTGGTTCCGGCAAGAAATATAAGAAGTGCCACGGACTAGCGACTGTCTAAAAACATGACCGACCGGGTTGTTCCTTGCCCCTAGCCTCTCGGTCAGGTATCAGGATGCGCAGCCGTGAGGAGTGCAACCTCCCAAGCTGTGTAGAATGGCTAATCGACTAAGACGTGGCTGCCAAATTGTAAACCACTAGGAGGCACGCTAGGTGCATACGTTTGTCGATCTGAGTCGATATCTTGCCGTAGGCGCAGCGCTTGCCCTCGTCGCCTGTCACGGCCAGGGCACAACGCCTCTGGGGCCGAGTCCAACGCCTCAAATCATCGAGTACGCAGTGCCAACCGCGAATAGCGACCTGTATTCGATTGCAGCAAGTCCCGACGGCAATCTTTGGTTCACTGAATTCGCCGCAAGTAAAATCGGGAAGATCACAACCCAAGGCGCCATTACCGAGTATCCCACGACAACGGTGGGCAGCGGCCCAAATGGAATCGCGCCTGGTCCAGACGGGAATATGTGGTTTACCGAACAAGGGAGAAACAAGATCGGCAAGATCACACCCACCGGCGTTATTACCGAATATGCGTTGGGTTTGACCGCTCACCCAGCATACATTGCGGCGGGTCCGGATGGAAATATGTGGTTTACTGAGGAGACGGCGAACAAGATCGGCAAAATCTCACCGACCGGTGCAGTTACCGAATACCTTACGATTAGTGCGAACAGCAACCCATATAGCATAGCGAGAGGGCCTGACGGCAGCATGTGGTTTACCGAATTGGACGCGAGCAAGATCGGAAAGATCACCATGACGGGTGTCGTTACCGAGTACCCCACCGTCACCCCATCGGCCGAACCGCTAGGTGTTGCCGAGGGTTCCGACGGTAACGTGTGGTTTACGGAAGGCGCTGGTAGGATTGGCAAGACCACCACGACAGGCGTGATCACCGAATATCCTACGGGTCCGAATAGTTTTCCACTGTTCATCGCCGCGAGCCCTGACGGCAATCTGTGGTTCACGGAACCTGGAATCTTCACGGTTTCTGTAACTGAGCCTAGCAAGGTCACCAAAATGACGACGGGCGGCCTAATTAGCGAATATGCTCTCCCTGATCCGAATAGTGGTCCGCGGAGCATCGCATCTGGACCTGACGGGTACCTATGGTTCACAGAGCCACTCGCGAACAGAATAGCTAAGATCAAACCTTGAATCAATAACGCGCAACCGTCTTCACAATATCCGTTCCGACTCGCAACGTCCGGTGCCCGATTTCGGAAACGTCCGGTCAATGCGACAGTATTCGGATCGATACACTCACGTTAAATGGGTAATAACGCGCCATTTTACCGTTAAAATAGCGCCTTAAACGCGTTATTTGAATTCCCGACTTGATTCATCGGAGCAACGTCCGCTGACACAGCACCTAACCGCACGGCTCTAAATCACCGCACGGTCGGGCACACGCGGGTGGCCAAAGTTCCTCCAATTGGCGACCGCGCAGGCGCGTAGTTTGCATTGGAGGCCGCCGGAAAGGGCCTCCCGGCAGCAAAGCAAGAACCGACCTCCACTTAGGAACTTCCGACTTAGAGGAGGCGTACTATGGGAAGCCACGGTTCCTTCCGTCGCTACGGCGCAGTTTGTGCAATCGTGTTGATCTTGGGTCTGCTGACTTCCGCCGCCGCAAACCCGGCCGTTCATGTTCAATTTGAGCCGGCGTCAGTCACTGTGCCGGCAGACAGCAACTGCATCCTTCACCCCGAAGGGAACCAGGACCCGAACGAGTCTATCCACGTCTATGCCGAT
>DASZFB010000202.1:0-3067 GCA_035940275.1 Candidatus Eremiobacteraceae bacterium
TTGACAAAGATCCGCGTGTCCTTATCGCGCAGGTGACCGTCGATGGCGGTGTCGATCACGTGGCTAATAATATTTTCTCGAATAACGTCAATTGGATAGCCGTCAGCATGTTGCGCCGAAACGACAATGGCGTCCACGCGAACTGGCTTGTAGCCGTCGTACTCGACCGTGACCTGCGCTTTGCCATCAGGCCGCAAATAGTCGATGACCTTGTTCTTCCGCGCCGCCGCAAGAGTTCGCGTGAGACGGTGAGCCAGAACGATTGGGAGCGGCATCAGCTCTTTGGTCTCGCGGCAAGCGAAGCCAAACATCATGCCCTGGTCGCCGGCGCCGAGTGCTTCGAGGTCGCTCTTGGCGCTGATCTCGCCCTCTTTTACCTCGAGTGCTCTATCGACACCCATCGCGATATCTTGCGACTGCTCGTCAATCGACACAGAAATACCACAGGTGTCGGCGTCGAAACCGTACTTCGCGCGCGTATATCCGATGTCGCGCAACACTTGGCGGACAAGCCGCGGGATGTCGATGTAGCACACCGTGCTAATCTCGCCTGCGATGTGCACTTGGCCTGTGATGACAAAGGTTTCGACTGCAACGCGTCCGTGCGGATCCTGAGCCATGATGGCATCGAGAATCGCGTCTGAAATTTGGTCCGCAACTTTGTCGGGATGTCCTTCAGTGACGCTCTCGGATGTGAAGAGTTTTCTGTGTCTCGACATTCTTATGTTCCCTCGTTCCACGATGCCAGATATTGCTTTTGCTCGGTCGTGAGCGTATCAATCTTGACGCCGAGCGCCGCGAGTTTGAGCCGGGCGATCTCCGCGTCGATTTCGGTCGGTACGGGGTACACGCCCGGCTTGAGGCTTGCGCCTTTGGCGACGAGATACTCTGCCGACAGCGCCTGGTTCGCAAAGGACATATCCATCACCGCCGCGGGGTGGCCCTCTGCGGCCGCGAGATTGATGAGGCGTCCTTCACCAAGCAAGCTGATCAAACGATCGTCACCCAGTTGATATTGTTCCACAAACTCACGCGGCTTGGTTTTCTCGCCTTCGGACAAGCGCTCGAGTGCTTCGATGTCAATTTCGACGTTGAAGTGGCCGCTGTTGGCCACAAGCGAGCCGCTCTTCATCGCTAGGAAATGCTCTTCGCGCAATACCTTTGTATTGCCGGTCACCGTAATGAATATGTCACCCCGGCTGGCAGCTTCGCTCATCGGCATAACCGCATAGCCGTCCATCGACGCCTCGAGCGCCTTGGTCGGATCGATCTCGGTGATGATCACTTGTGCGCCCATGCCTCGTGCACGCTGCGCTATGCCGCGACCGCACCACCCATAACCGGCAACGACGACGGTCTTGCCGGCGAAAAGCACGTTCGTTGCGCGGATAATGCCGTCGAGGGTCGATTGACCTGTGCCGTAACGGTTGTCAAAGAGGTGCTTGGTCAGCGCATCGTTGACGGCGATGATCGGATATCCGATGACGCCTGCTTTTTCCATGCTGCGCAGGCGAATGACACCCGTGGTCGTCTCTTCGGTGCCGCCACGAACGTTTGCGAGCTTGTTCTTGAACTTGGTGACGAGCGTGGTCACGAGATCGCAGCCGTCATCCATGGTGAACTGGGGATCGCCTTTGATCACTTCTTCGATGTGGGAATAGTATCGCGCGTTGTCTTCGCCTTTGACGGAGAAGACATTCATCTTATGCTCGATGGCGAGGGCGGCCGCGACGTCGTCCTGCGTCGAGAGGGGGTTGCTCGCACACAACCAGATTTCGGCGCCGCCCGCAGCCAGCGCTATCATGAGATTTGCGGTCTCCGTGGTCACGTGCAAGCACGCACCAACACGCAGGCCGGCGAGCGGGCGCGTTTTTGCGAACCGTTCGCCGATAGCGCGCAAGACCGGCATGCTTTGTGCGGACCATGCAATGCGGTCCTTACCGAGCGAAGCCAGCGCGGGATCTTTGACGTCGTATTTGTTTTTAGCGCCGAGTTGTGTCGACAAGCGAGTGCCTCCGTTAATAGTAGTTTTCGGTCTTTAGACCGGGCTTATCAGACTCCTGGCTTTCTCACTGCTTGGGTGCGACGTTCGTGGGCCATCGAGCATATGACGGCGGACAAGGACACGAAATGGGTCCACGCCAAGCCGGGACCGGATGCTGCAATTCTAGGAGAGGGTCTGTATTGTCGCTCACGTCGCTTTCGATGGAAGCTTTCACTCGCAAACTTGCGTCTGCGGATCCGACGCCTGGCGGCGGCAGTGTTGCTGCGGCAATCGGCTCCTTTGGCGCAGGCCTCGTGCGCATGGTGGCGCTCCTCACGTCCAACTCGCCCAAGTATGCTGCTGTCGCAGAAAGATGTAACGCCACTGCGCAGTCTGCGCTCACGCTAACGGACGAATTGCTCAAGCTCGTTGACGAAGATTCGGCGTCTTTCGATCGCGTCAGCGCTGCGTATCGTTTGCCAAAGTCGAGCGATGCAGAAAAGAGCGCGCGCTCGCAGGCGATCCAATCAGCACTGGAAGGTGCTATCGATCCGCCGGAGCGGGTCATCCACGCCAGCAATCAAATTTGCGAGTTAGCGGCCGAGTTGGTCGACATCGGTAATCCGAGTGCGTTGAGCGACATCGGCTGCGCTGCACTGTGCGCCCAAGCTGCAGCGCACGGTGCAGCGCTCAATGTCGAGATCAACGCCGGCGCCCTCAAGAACCGTGAGCTCGCGCGCAGCCACACCGAGCGGGTCCATGCTGAGCTTGCTCAGGTCGGCCTGCTCGCCGAAGTTATCCTCGGCAAACTGCGTGCAAAGGCGGACGGCTAACATGAGCCCCGGTCAGCTGCTTGACGGACGCGCAGTCGCTAAGGGCATTCGAGAGCAAGTCAAGGCGCGAGCAACGAAGTTGCGCGAGCGCAACATTGTGCCCACCTGCGCGATCATCGTGCTCGAAGGCGACGAGCCCGGACGTTTGTATGCAGAACAAATCGCCAAGAGCGCAACAACGGTCGGGGTAAACATCGACATCCGCCAGCTGCCGGCCAGCGCCTCCACCAATGACGTGCTGGTCGCGGTC
>DASZFB010000203.1:0-5850 GCA_035940275.1 Candidatus Eremiobacteraceae bacterium
CGCCACCGCGAGCGCCGCGACAGCCGCTGCGAGGGGACCAAACAGACGTCTCGCAGCGCCCCACGTTGCAACGATCGTTAAACACCCGAACAACGCGGTGACATAGCGGTAGTCCCACTGCGGTTTCGGAAACCACACCATGAGATAGTGCGTCGCTAAATAGAAAAGCGGCGGATGAAAGTCGTGAGCCACGACGTTGTGTAAGAGTGCGGGAACCGGCAACTTGCTCAGCGCAAAGGTGAATGCCTCATCTGTGTGCTGGCTTGGATCCGTGAGGTTCCAGAAGCGAAGCGTCGCTCCGACAATGACGGCAAGCAGAAGTCCGAGCCGGCTCACATCGTCGCCTACCGGCTTCGATCCGCGAACGTCTGCGATCAACGAAGGTCCGCTTTAAGCTTCCGTAAGGTGTTAGCCAGAGTTCGCGATATGTGTTTCTGCGAAAAACCAAGCCGCCGCGCGATCTCCGTTTGCGTAAGGTCTTTGTAGAAAAACAGATGTACGACGCGGCGCTCAAACTCCTCGAGCTGCTCCAGCGCCTTATCTAAGACGATGCGGTCCTCGACCGGCAACTTGAAGCTTTGTAGGCGCGCGCTCCTGATGGCATCGATGCGCGGCGGACCATCACTGCCGTCCGGCCTGTCGGACAGCGACATGAGGTTGTAGGAGTCGCGCAGCCGCAGGATTTCTTTCACGCCGTCGACCGTGATGTTCATGTCGGCGGCGAGCTCCTCTTGCGAGGGCTCCCGGCCTAAGCTCATGACGAGCCGGTCGTGTGCCTCGTGCAGGCGCCGGTTGAGCGTGCGGTACCAGCGTGGCACTCGAAGCAGTGGCGCGAGATCGCGCAGGTAGTGGAAAATCTCTCCCGAGACGACCGTCCGCGCATACGCCTCAAAAGGGACTCCGAGGCTCGGGTCGTAGCGCTCGACCGCTTTGATGAGCCCGACGCAGCCAACTTGTTCGAGATCGTCACGCTGCGCTTGGAGCGCGGCGTAATGCGATGCAATGGATTTGACGAGCGGCATGTGCGACAGCACGATGCGATCGCGGAGATCGAGCGTACGCGTCTTTGTGTACGCTTCGAACTCCGGATCGCCGCCCTGCTCCTGCAGGGCCTGCACAGCCACAGCTACTTGATGTTGCCGATGATCTGGTACAGCGGCAGGAAGACCGAGATGACGATGAAGCCGACAACGAAGCCCATCGCGAGAATTAGCATCGGTTCGAGCAGCGACGTCAGCGAGGCGAGCATGTACTCCACCTCAACGTCATAGAAGTCCGCGATTTTGCTGAGCATGCCGTCGAGATTACCGGTCTCTTCGCCGACAGCAACCATCTGCGTGACCAGCGGCGGGAAAAGCCCAGACAAGTTCAGCGGCACGGCAATCGATTCGCCTTCGCGCACCGATTCGCGCACCTTGCCCACGGTTTCGGCGATAACTTCGTTGCCCGAGGCCTTGCCCACGATTTCGAGCGCTTGCATGATCGGCACGCCTGATTGCAACAGGGCGCCGAGCGTGCGGCAGAACCGCGAAATCGCAACCTTGCGGATGAGCATGCCGAAGACGGGCAGCTTGAGTTTGAATTTGTCGAATTGATAGCGGCCGGCTTGCGTCGACGTCCAGCGCTTGAACAGGAAGAAGCCGACGCCGAGGACGACGAGCGTGATAATAATAGCAACCGGATTGCGGGCCGCCTCGGTGAACGTAATAAGGATCTTCGTCGGTAGCGGCAGCTTCATGTTCATGCCCGTGAACAAGCTGACGAACGTTGGAAGAATGAACGTCACGAGGAAAATGACGATGGCGATGGCCATGAACAAGATGACCATCGGGTAGGTCATTGCCGACTTGACCTTCTTCTTGAGGTTGAAGTCTTTCTCGAGGAAGCCCGCGAGCCGGTTCAGGACTTCGTCAAGAATACCGCCCAGCTCACCCGCGCGCACCATGTTGGTGAACAGCGGCGAGAATACTCTCGGAAACTTTCCGAGCGCGTTGGCGAGCGTCGAGCCGCCTTCAACTTCACGGCGGACCTGCACGATGACCGGCTTGAGCTGTGCATCTTCGGTTTGAATGCCGAGCACGTCAAGGCAGCGCACCATGGCAAGACCGGCGTTGATCATGGTCGCAAACTGGCGCGCAAACACCACGAGCGCCTGCTCGCTGACGCCTTTGAACTTGCCGACGATACCACCGAACATCGTGCCGACGTCAGCATTCAGACCAGCCGTCTGCTTTTGCGTGATGCCGGTGACGTAATAGTTCATCTCGCGGAGCTTCGCCCGTAGGACGCGCTCGTTCTCCGCTTCGATGACGCCATTGACGGACTTGCCGCTGGCGTCCTTAGCTTGATAGGCAAAACTGGGCATTAGTTACTTTCCTCGAGTTAAGTAATTCTCTATGTAAACTGGCGGCGTCCGCCCCGAAGCTTAGAGCCTCGTGGCTTGACCAACCAGAAGAATGACGAGTAATATGAGCAGCCAGGCGAGTGATGTTTGCATGGTTGTAGGTCCCCCTTACGTTCCTTCGATGAGCTTGCGAAGCTCTTCCGGATGCGTGGACGCCGAAAGCGCTTCGTCTTCGGTGATCATATGTTTGCGAACCAGGTCGCGCAGCGACATGTCGAAGGTCTGCATGTGCATGCCCCGACTCGTCACGATGGAGTTGTGGATCTGGTGTGTCTTGTTCTCGCGGATGAGGTTGCGGATTGCAGGCGTTGAGATCATGACTTCCGCCGCCGGCACACGCCCGACACCGGATGCGTGCGGCAAGAGGCGCAAGCACACGATTGCCTCGATCACCGAGGCGAGCTGAACGCGAATTTGCTGTTGTTGGTGCGCCGGGAAAACGTCGATAATGCGGTCGATCGTTTGCGCCGCATCCGAGGTGTGCAGCGTGGCGAACACGAGGTGGCCCGTCTCGGCGATCGTCAGTGTCGTGGCGATCGTGTCCATGTCTCGCATTTCACCGACCAGAACGACATCGGGGTCTTCGCGCAGCGCTGCGCGCAACGCGTTCGCGAAGCTGTACGAGTCGTGGCCGATTTCACGCTGATTGACGATCGACATTTTGTGAAAATGCAGATACTCGACGGGATCTTCCATCGAGAGGATGTGGCGCGCCATCGTCGCGTTGATGACGTCGATCATCGATGCGAGGGCGGTAGATTTTCCTGAACCGGTCGGCCCGGTGACGAGCACGAGGCCATGCGGGCGCATCGTGAGGTCGCCCATGACCGGTGGTAAATTCAAACTGCCGAGCGCCGGCACTGACGATGGGATCGCACGGAAAACCGCGCCGATCACACCGCGCTGGCGAAATGCGTTGATACGGAACCGGCCAAAGCCTTTGAGGCCGTGCGAAAAGTCGAGCTCGAGATTCTTCTCAAACTTTTCTTTTTGCTGATCGGTGAGGATGCTGTAGATGAGTCGCTTGGTGTCGTCCGGCGTGAGCTTTGGGAACTCGGTCGGCGTCAGCCGTCCGTC
The DNA here is from genome assembly GCA_035940275.1 of Candidatus Eremiobacteraceae bacterium. Lineage (GTDB taxonomy): Bacteria > Vulcanimicrobiota > Vulcanimicrobiia > Eremiobacterales > Eremiobacteraceae > JAFANK01. The sequence continues at coordinate 3,482 of DASZFB010000203.1, forward strand.
AATGCGAAGCATCGGCGGCAAGCCGACGCTCATGTGTAGATCCGATGCGCCTCGCTCGATCGTCACGCGCATCAGCTCATCCATGCGCAGGCCGAGGAGATCGCTTACATTTGCTGCCATTTACCTACTCGATTTCGTTGCACGGGACAATGGAGCCGAACCACATGCAAGCCTGGTCCCCAAACTGACTCGCAGCGGACTCACTATAGCTATCGGCAGGGGAATATCAATCCGACAGCGCCTTTTCCGGCCCGTCTTCGCCTTGTTGAATCTCTACTTCTTGAGACCCTCTGCGCGTTTGCCGGCCCATTATATATGAAGGAGGCGCGCAGGACGCCCGCGCGGTCTGTGACGCTTGTCAACCGTTGATAGGGCTTACGGGAGCGCGCTGCTTGCCTGCCCGCCGCGACGAGCGAGAATAACCGGAACCGCAAGAAAGACGACCGTGACGCACCCGAGGAGCGTCATCATAAGGTAATACGCGCTAGTTGTATCCGGCTGGCGCACGACGTCTTGCAGGTAATGGAGAAACACGAGCGCGCCAAACCACCAAACATAGCGTGCCCAGAGTGAATTTAAAGCAAGGGCCGGAGAAAGCCAGACGATGTACCACGGATAGACATTCGCAAAAGCCCACACGGCGGAAGTGGCCGCGCGAAACAGCTCGCCGATGTTCAAACTTCTCGCATAGCGAATCACGGATGATGCCATGACGCCTAAAGCTCCGGCTACAATGGTGAGCTGCATGAACCGGATCCACGTGAGATGGTCGAACACGACGGCATCCGCTCGCTGAAAAACGTAAAACGGCACCGCCAGCAACCAGATAAGTGACGTACGATAATCGTTGAGTTGGTTGGCCATGGGACGAAACGTTTCGACACCGTGCCAGAATGGTGCGAAGCAAACGAGCGGCACCGCAAGCGCTAGCACGGCAGCCAACGCCGCGCGCAACGCGCCGCTCTTTCTCGCAATGCGAATCAGCAAGAACGGTAACGCGATCACCGATATGTACTTCACCCCCATGGACGCACCCAAGAGAATTCCAGCTGCGAGCGGGTAGGCATCGGCCAGAGCGAACGACCAGATCGCCGGCGCGAGCATGATCGCGTCGTTGTGACCGCCCGACGCTGCCTCGAACAGCACAACCGGATGAAATGCAAACATGGCGACGCGTTTCGCCCGCTCGGGGGGCGCGACTGTCGCCAGCATCTTCCAAATCCCAGCAGCCGAAGCCGCAACCGCAACGAGCGCTACGATCCTATGCGTCCAAAGCTGCCAAAATAAATTCAGGCCTGCTTCGAGACGCCCGATGATCCCAGCCATCAGCGTCCACAAAGGGCCGTAATCGTCGCTGGGTGGGGGATTGCCATAGAAGCGAAAGCACTGGAACAAAATCGCCTCGTGGCGCACGTCAAAACCTTGCATCAGGAAATATGGATTTTCGTGATACACGCCGTAGAGGCGGCCATACACGACGTATGCGTAGAGATCTGAAGACACTAAGATCGGAAATAGCGAGTAGACGACTCCAATAACGCCGATCGCACCAAGAACGTACCATAATGTGACGGTGTGCTGCGCGCCCATCGCAACGGCCAATCGCCATCCCAAAACAAGTTGAACTGCGATCGTCAACCAAAAGAGTCCGAGGACGAGCCAGCCATGCGCGACATCTTGAACGACCGGGATCGGCAATTGCAAACCGTATGCAAAGCCCAGGGTATATCGCGGGTCCGGTTGCGAGGCAAGATGGCGGACAGCCCAAAGGATCGTTACGGCGCATATGATGCCCGAGATCGCCATCGCTGCGAGCCATGTCGAGGGTCGATTCTGTGCCGGCACGTTTAAGTGTATCGGCAGAGAGTAGCGCGCATCGCCTCGAGAGGTGCCGGCCTGCCCGTCCACCATTCAAACGACAGCGCCCCTTGGTGCAACAGCATCGGCAGACCGTTGCTGCGGCGCCGACCGCGCATTGCGGCAACCGGCGATTGCTGCCGTCCATAATTGAGATCGAAGATCAGTGTGTCCTCATGAGCCATCTGAACGATGTCTGGCGGCAAGGTAGCGTCGCCAGGAAGCGCTGATACGACAAGCTCTGGGGTGAACGCCGGCGGCGCTGCTATCTGCTGGGCGCGCTGCGCGTCGCGCGACCAACACGAAAGCGAGGTAGTCCCGTTTGCACGCAGCGCAAGAGCGATAGCGCGCGCCGCAGGTCCGGTGCCCAAAATTAATACCGTGGAATCTCGCGGGTCCCACGACCATAACTCGCGCACAGCTCGGACGAAACCTGCGCCGTCAGTGTTGTGCCCGGTGAGTGACCCATCACCTTCCGTACGGACCGTGTTGACAGCACGGGCGTCAGCGGC
>DASZFB010000204.1:0-1773 GCA_035940275.1 Candidatus Eremiobacteraceae bacterium
CGATGCGCTTCACCGCCAAACCGGCATTCACCGCGCCCTTGATGGCCTTAGTGACATCGCCCCTGCTTGAACTTATGAGCTACCCTCGAACTGAAGAAGCGTCACCTCTCAGGTACCCCGGCCAGCCGCATTCCCTAGTAGATGCGCTCGCGTCCTGCAAGATAAGTCGGATCGTCGGTCGATGCACCATCGCGGAAGCGGCGAAGGCTGAAGCTTGGATCGAGCGCAAGCCCTGTCTTTGCTGCGGCTCTTGCCTGATCTACCGAGCCGAGCAGTGCTAAGGCAGCGGCGAGAGTAGTATGAGCGATCGGATGATTTCGGTTGGCCTCGATGCTTCGGAGTAGCCAGCTTGCCGCTTCAGCGTCTCTGCCAAGCTGTAATTTGGCGCAGCCGACGAACATCAGCCACCGGTATGCGAAAATGTCGCGAGGAGAGAGGCGGATTGCTTCACAGATGTGGGCCTCAGTTTCCGCGCCACGTCCTACAAAATACTTGCCCAGACCAATTAACCCGTGCGCGTCGGCCAAATTGCGGTCCAGCGTCAACGCCCGTTCGCATTCCGCTATGCCTTGAGCCGCACGGTTCGTACGCATTTGAACGGAGCCCCAGAGCATGTGGGCTAACGCATGGTTCGACGCGCAGGATAGCGCCTTCATTAACGTCGTTTCTGCCATAGCGAGACGTGCAGCCCGGTCGTCGGTCATGAAAGTGGCCGCAAATGCCAAATCGACACTCGCCATGCCGACCAGCGCGTCGATATTTCCGGGATCGAGGTTTAATGCCCGCTCCAGGAAGCCGCGAGCCTGCGCCAAGTAGTCAGGCGTCCACCCCTTGTAAAACAGAGCTTTACCTTGGAAGTACAAGTCCATCGAATTAGGATGCGGGGACCGTTCTGATCGCTTGGCTTCTTGCTCAGTGAGTTGAGCATCCAGAGTGTTGGCTAGGCGCGACACTATCTCATCCTGGATATCGAACAGATCGGCTATAGGCTTGTCAAAACGCTCCGCCCAGAGATGGTTGCCGGTTTCAGCGTCTATTAATTGCACACTTACGCGAAGGCGGTTGCCAGCACGTTGTACCGAGCCCTCCAGCACATAGCGGACGTTCAACTCGCGCCCGACTTGCCGCACGTCGATTGATTTGCCCTTGTACGAAAACGCGCTGTTGCGCGCGATGACGAACGCACCGGCGATGCGCGACAGGTCCGCAGTCAGGCTTTCAGTAACCCCGTCCACGAAGTAGTCTTGCTCAGGATCGGCCCCGATGTTTGCGAACGGTAGTACCACGATGGACAGGCGTGGCGCTGAAGGTGGGCTGGGTGTCGTGCTGCCGCCCTTTGTCCCGAGGCTGGGTTCATCCCGCACCAGGGTATAGGCCCGAACCGGGCGGTCGATGTTCTTGAGCGTCTGCTCACCAAGATCAGTGAACTCGATCCCGACCTTGCCTCGGACTTGATCGTAGGTCGACGACGAGATGCAGATGCCGCCGGGTTCTGCGACGGCCTCAAGTCTCGCCGCGATGTTGACGCCATCGCCAAAGATGTCGTGGGGCTCGACAATCACGTCGCCGATATTGACGCCCACGCGCAAAGCGATGCGTCTGTCTTCCGCGTCACCGATTGTAAGTTCCTTGATGCGGGTTTGAAACTGCACAGCAGCCCGAACCGCTTGGACCGCGCTCGGAAACTCCGCCAAGAACCCGTCGCCGGTGTTCTTCACGATGCGGCCACCGTGTCCGGCAATCGCGGGCGTCACACCGTCCGCCAGGAGTGCG
>DASZFB010000205.1:0-3959 GCA_035940275.1 Candidatus Eremiobacteraceae bacterium
GACTCAAACCATTCCCATCCCGGTAGCGAGTTGGCTTCGAGTGCGGCTGCAAGCAACTCGGTGTGGCGTTCGAGAACGTGCTTCAATCTGCTAATGTCGTCTTGCGTTAAAGGAGACTCAAGCGGCGGTAAGGGCGCCGCCGCCTCCGGTGCGACTGCGGCCGCGAGGCCCAGAATCGCGTACGATACCGGGTGGAGAGTGTGAAGAGCCTCAACGTGCTCCAGCGCGGCGAGGAGTAACGTGCGAGAGCGGTCGCGCCACTCCGACACTGGGGCGGTCCTGACTGCCACACCGCACGCCCATGCGAGGCGCCCGAGACTATCCGGCGAGCCCACCTCATCGATAAACGCGCCGTTTGAATCCATCAAATTGTGAAAACGCCCATCGGGTCTTCGGCATGCTTCCATGAAGGTGAGCGCCGCGTCTCCGAACTTTCGAGCGTCGGTATTTTGCGGATCGAGATAGAGTGTCATGACTGCAGCAAGAAAGGCGCGCGCATTGTCATCGAGGCAGTAACCGAAATGGAGATCCGGGGTTGCGCCGCGCGCAAACTGCACCATGCCAAAGCGATCGAGCATGCGCATGCAGTGCGTCAAATTGGGCGGACGGCCAAAGGCGATGTCGGACAGAACAGGCATGGCGCCTGCGACCCCGTCAGGTGAAATAGAACTGGCGAGGCGCACTGCCATATTTCGGTTGAGTAAAACTAGTTTGAGCTGATGCTCTCGCCGAACGATGATGCGCGGCGAGTAAGTGCGTCGCCCCAGAGCTTCGACGCAGCGACTTCGAGGGCGCCGCCGGTTTTTGCAGCGTGAGCGCGTCGCGTCATCGCGCCGCGGAATGCACGCTCGTACAGCTTCGCGACTCGTCCCCATGTCATCGATCGGCCAAAACGGTAGGCCGTCGTTTCTATGCTCGCGCGCAGCACTGGATCGCCCAGTACCGAGTTGATTGCGGACGACACGCTGACGCTATCCTTGAACGGCACGGTGATGCCGCGGCCGTCAGCCAGGAGTTCGGTCGCATAGACGGATGCGGTCGCAACCACGACTCGTCCGCACGCGACGGCGTATGACAGCGTTCCGCTGACAATCTGATCCGGATCGAGCGACGGCGAGACATAAATATCCGTAGCTTGCAGATACTCGACGACCTCTTCGTCGTGCATGTAGTGGTCGACAAAACGAACTCGATCGCGCAGCCCCAATTCCTCGACGCGCTCCAACAGCGATTCGCGGTATGCTTCGCCCTCGTGTCGCTTCACTTCCGGGTGCGTTTCGCCAAGCAGCAGATACACCGCGTCGGGGTGCTGGGCAAACACTTTGGGCAATGCGTCGATCACGTATTGAATGCCCTTACCACGACTCAGCAAACCGAACGATGAAATGACGGTCTGATCCGCGAGACCGAGGCGGCGCTTGAAATGGTAGCTGCGGCGCAGCGGCACATCGGGGACACCGTGCAGAATCACGTCAATTTTGCGTGGATCGATGTTGTAATGATCTTCGAGGATGCGCCGGCCTGCGTAGGCAAGCACGATGACAGCGTCGCTGCGATTACACAGCTCACGAGTCACAAAGCGCATGCGCGCATCGGGCCGTGGCAAGGTGGTGTGCAGCGTGACGATCACGGGTTTGCGAAGCTCGGCGAGAAAATCGAGTAAATAATCCCCGCGCTCTCCACCGAAAAGGCCATACTCGTGCTGAATGTTCACGACATCTGCCGGATGTTCGTTGGCAAGCCGCGCGGCAGTTAGGTACGAGTGGCGGTCATCGCGTCGTATTTGGCCAACAACGCACGCCGGATAGTCATAGGCGCGGCCTTCATCGCTGATGGCGATAACGTCGCTCGGCTCACCGATGAGAAGGTCGCATGCGCCGCGGATGTCTTCCGTAAAGGTCGCTATTCCGCACTCCCGCGGCGGGTACGAGCTCACGAAAAGGACGCGCGGTCGCGTACGCCATTCTGGCGATGAACGGAAAAGAAGCGTCGAGCGTGTCGCTGCTTGCATGTGGTAAAAAACCCTTTGTGTTGAGAGAAACGGAACGAACCGAAAGTCTTGTGCCTACATTATACCACAGAAAAACGCCGCACAAACCGTTGCAGCGCGACCTCTTCTACTCGACAGGATACTTACTGTGCTTTCGCGTGAACGCGTTCGTCCCGTCCCAAAACCGAGCCCGGTTCCACGATGGCGCCTGGCTCCACAACAACTTCGAGGCCTAAAATGGCGTCCCGCACAGTTGCTCCGTGCCCGACAAAAGAGTCGGACCACAAAATGCTCGACGCAACGGTCGCATCGCGTCCGATTTTGCAACCATCATAAAGGATAGTGTACGGCCCAATGTGCGCACCTGGTTCGATCTGCACTCTGGCACCAAAATAGATCGGTCCACGCGCGTCAACTTCCGGTGGTAGGGAAGTACCATCCGCGCTCCAGATACGGTCGCCAACTTCACGCCCCACTGGACGCTCGAACGTTCCGTCCAAAATATCGCGGTGTGCTTGGATGTACGTTGACGGCCGGCCCACGTCAATCCAGTAGTCCGCCGTGGAAAGCGCATACACTTTATGCGTCTCGCTGATCAATTTCGGAAATGTTTCGCGTTCGATCGACACTTTCTGTCCGGATGGAATGGCGTCGATCGCTTGTGGTTCGAGCACGTAAGTTCCGGCGTTGATGTCGCGTGCGTCTGTCTCGCCGGGTTTTGGCTTTTCGACGAAACGCAAAACGCGGCCGCCGCGCTCGGTTTCGACGACACCGAACTGGCTCGGATCCTCAACCGCGCGGGTGTGGATCGTTGCGACTGCACCATGTCGCTTGTGTGTTTCGCGAAGTGCGACGAGATCAACGCCCGTGAGGATGTCGCCGTTACACACGTAGATCGTGCCGCTGACTTTGTGGACCGCGTTCTTGACCGCGCCCGCCGTACCCAACGGCTCCTCTTCAAATACGTAGTGCAGTTTGACGCCAAAGTCAGCGCCGTCGCCGAAGTAGGCCTCGATTGCCTCGGGCAGGTAGCAGCACGACAGGATAACTTCGTCCACGCCGGCGACCCGTAGCCGCTCGATGATCCAACCGATGAACGGCCGGCCGAGCAGTGGCGCCATAGGTTTCGGGACTGAATAGGTCAGCGGTCGAAGACGCGTGCCTTCGCCGCCGACAAGGACGACCGCTTGCATAACTCCTCGCGGACTTTACGCTCGGGCCGCCGCGCTTCCTTGCGCCGCGGGTATGCCGGTCATTTGCGCGCAGACTTCGCGGAGTCGTTGCTGTATGTTCTGGTCATACGACAGCGGCGCTGACTTCTTGGGTTTGGAATTGGCGAAGTAGGCTCCGCTCGTAGTTTCCACCTCGGGTGATGTCGCGAGGTAGATCGATGTTCGCGCGCCGACACGAGGGCCCGGCAAAAAGAGATTACGAAGTCGAATGAAGCCACCGACGAGATCTTTGTTATTGAGGCCGATACCCGTGTGGATGATTCCTGGATGCAGACAGTTAGCGGTCACGCCGCTGCCTTGCATGCGTCGCGCGAGGTCATAGGTGTAAAGAACGTTTGCGAGTTTTGATTGATTGTACGAGCCCTCTCCAAATGCGTAGCGATCGGCGCGGGATAGATTGTTAAACAGAATCTCGCCGTTATAGTGTGCGTCTGAGGCGACGTTGACGATGCGCGAGGGTGCGCTCGCGAGCAGCAGAGGTGCGAGCGATTCAGCAATCATGTAGTAGGCGAGTTGATTCACTGCCCATTGTGTTTCGATGCCGTCAACGGTCATGGCACATCGGCTCATAAACACACCGGCATTATTGATCAGGACGTGCAGACGCGGATAGCGGCTGCGTATCTGATCGATGAGCACTTTGACCTCTCGTTGTGAGGAGAGGTCGGCGATAAAGTGTTCAACGTGATCGTTGCGTGTGTCCGCGCGAATGCGGGCTGCGGCATCTTCAGTGCGAT
>DASZFB010000206.1:0-9087 GCA_035940275.1 Candidatus Eremiobacteraceae bacterium
GAAGTGCGATTTCTGTGGAAAATCCTTTTTGACCGTGGTACGAGTCAGTGAGTCTATCGTTTGCCCTGACTGCGCAAGGCAGAAATTTGAAGATGAGCGGACTTCAGGCGAACAATAGGCCGCCCTTGACCGGTTTCCGCGTGGCTGCGAGCCGTACTCTAAAACCTTCAATCCAGCATTGACTCAATCTTGAGCCTCAGGTGTTGTCTCCGGATATGAATAGATACAGGAGTAGAAGATGAGCGGGTTGCGGTTTCGCACTTACGCAATGATTGTGTTCATGAGTTTCCTCGTCGCCTGCGCCTCGAGCCATGATTCAAAGAACGCACCATCTGCGCCGGGCAGCACGCAAAAGGTGGCGCATAACGAAACAGCACCCGCCGGGGATATACCCGACACGCAGGCCTGGGTTGTTTACCATGGGCCGGGCTATCAAGTCGTTTATCCAGATGGCTGGGCGCGAAGTTCCCGTGGTGGAGCCGAACAATTCGCGTCAGGGTATGACGGCGAAGAGGTGCTGATGAAGGGCGCGGCAGAGATGTTGCGCGAGCAAAGAGCGATCCGCGGGCTTGTTTCAAAACATGCCGCTTTGCCCGCCGGGGATGCCACGATGTACGTCTTCACCTCCGATTCCGCGCAGAACCCAGTAACTGGCAAGCACGTACGCCTCGAAAACAATTCTTACGTCTTCACGCACGGGCCTAGAACTGTAACGCTAAGTCTTTGGGCGCCGATCGGGTCGGACAATGTGGACCAATGGAGGCACATCGCAGGAAGCTTTCAATGGGTCAAATGAGCGTCTTAGAAGCTCGAGAGCTTTATCGCTTCTATCATTCCGACGAAGAAGAAACGGTAGCCCTGCGCGGCGTCAGCTTGCATGCCCATGCCGGTGAAATCGTCGCCATCATCGGTCCTTCGGGGAGCGGAAAATCTACGTTGTTGAATTGCCTGAGCGGCTTAGACGAACCGAACGGCGGAAGCGTCTTCGTAGCCGGCGAGCGTCTTACAAGGCGCCCGGAGCCAACGCGCGCACGCATTCGGGCTCAGTGCATCGGCATTTTGCTGCAGTCCGGCAACCTTTTTAGTCATCTCCGCATCGAAGAAAATATCGAACTGCAGATGCGCTTAGCAAATCGCCTGAATAGAGCGCGGATTACTGAGCTTTTGACCGCCGTGGGAATTGAATCGCGGCGGCGCTCGCTGCCCTCCCAGATTTCTGGTGGAGAAGCAGCCCGCGCGGGTCTAGCCACGGCACTTGCGGCCGACCCGCCACTCTTGATAGCGGACGAGCCTACCGCCGAGGTTGATGCTGGGTCTGAAGAGCGTATTTTGCGGGTTTTGCAACAGCGCAAACAACAAGGCGGCGCGACAATCATCGCGACACACAGTGCCGCGGTCGCCGCATTCGCCGATCGCGTCCTTCACCTTGTTGATGGGCGCACTCGTGCCTGACGTTAACCAACAAATTGTTGCTCGCGCCGCAAACGTCAAGAAAGTATTTCAGACGGCTGAAACGCGTACCGTTGCCGTGGACCAGGCAAGTTGTGAAGTTGCGATCGGCGACCGCATCGCGCTGATCGGCCCTTCCGGCAGCGGCAAGTCAACCCTACTACAGCTCTTAGGCGGATTAGACGATCCTACAGAAGGACGTGTTTCTTGGCCGCTCTGGCCGGACCGGTCGGATCTACGCCCACGGCACATTGCCTTTGTATTTCAAATGCCGAGCTTGCTCGAGCCGTTGTCGGTACTTGAAAATGTCGAAGCACCGCTGCTGCTGCTTGGTCAGGTGAAGGATGCACGCGCTCGTGCACGGACGATCTTACGCGAGGTCGGTCTCGAGGGCATAGCTGACAAGCTGCCTGAGCAAATTTCTGGGGGTCAAGCCCAGCGTGTCGCGTTCGCTCGCGCTTTAGCAGCGCGGCCGCAGCTCATTCTCGCGGATGAGCCGACAGGACAGTTGGACCACGCGACCGCGCTGAGCTTCTTGGACGCTGTCTTTGCTGCGCTTCAATCAGAGTCAACGGCGCTTGTAGTTGCAACCCATGACGAATCGATAGCCGGGCGGCTGAAACGCCAATGGCACATCAGCCACGGTGTGTTGCAAGCGCTCTGATGCTCCAGTTGTGGCTTGCCGGCTTGGTGCGCCGCGTTCAGTGGCGAATACTGGGCACTATCTTCGGCGTAGCGATAACCGTTGCACTTCTAACATCGCTCGGCAGCTATATTTCATCAAGCACTCACTCGCTCACACGGCGCGCAATTGCGCACGTACCCGTGGACTGGCAAATTGAACTCGCGCCAGGAACAAACCCGTCGGAGGTGCGCAAGGCTCTATTACGTACAACGGACGTCTTAGCGGTTCAACTCGTCGGTTATGCTGGTATCGCTGGTCTCTCTACAGCCGCACATGGCACGACGCAAACGACGGCAAGCGGAAAAGCGCTCGGCATTGGATCGCATTATTTCGCTGACTTCCCGTCGGAGCTGCGAGTTTTGACCGGCTCGAGCCAGGGTGTCTTGTTAATGCAGCAGACGGCTGCTAATCTTCATGCAACAGTTGGTGACCGCATTTCGCTGTTGCGTGTAGGCCTAGCGCCGGTGGTCGTTCATGTGGATGGCATCGTGGATCTGCCCCAGGCCGACTCGCTTTTTCAGGCCGTGGGCCTGCCATCGAACGCTGCGCCGCAGGCACCGCCGGACAATGTCGTCGTCCTTCCGGAGACCTTGTGGCATCGATTCTTCGACCGGCAGGCGTCGTTGCGGCCTGATTCGGTTCGAATTCAACTGCACGTCCGCATTTCGCACGCGCTTCCGTCTTCGCCAACGGCAGCGTACACTGCCGTCACAGACCGTGCCAAGAACTTGGAGGCCCGCGTAACGGGCGGCGCAACGGTCGGCAACAACTTGGGTGCCCAACTTTTGAGCACACAAGCGGACGCGCTCTATGCGTCGGTTTTGCTCTGGTTTCTGGGGATCCCGGGTGCCACGCTCGCTGCCATTCTAACGATAACGATTGCGGCAGTGGGTAGACGGAGGCAGGCACTCGAGCAGGCGCTCTTACGCGTTCGGGGCGCGCGTAGTGCGCAAATTCTGCAGCTCGCTGTCGCAGAAGCCGCCGTCGTCGCGATTGGCGGTGTGGCGCTTGGCGCAATTGCTGGCTGGGTCATCGTCGGGGCGTTGGGAATCTCTTTAGCGCCCGTTTGGACTGGCATTGCGTTGTTCGTCGGCGCGCTTCTCGCGTTGGGTACGATGATCGTTCCCGCCTGGTTGCAAAGCCGCGAGACAACTGTAGTCGCCGCCCGCAGCACTGTAGAGCGCCATGAGCGGTCACTTTGGGAACGCGTCTACTTGGATGCAATCTTGCTCATCGTCGCGGCTGTCGTGTTCTGGCAGACGGCGAACACGGGGTATCAGGTGGTAGTGGCGCCTGAAGGCGTACCACAGACGTCAGTGCAGTACGCCGTGTTTTTGGCGCCGTTTTGCCTTTGGCTTGGAGCGGCTCTGATCGCACTGCGACTGATTCGCGGCTCATTGTCACGAGCTAGCAACACGGTGACGTCCCTCTTGCGAGTGTCGGCCGGAAATCTTGCGCCCTTGGTGGCGGCGTCGTTTGCGCGCCAGAGCCACTTGCTTGCAAAAGGCGTCGTGCTGGTAATGCTAGCATTCTCGTTCGCGCTTTCGACGGCGCTTTTCAACACGACGTACAACGCCCAGTCGCGCGTGGATGCACAGCTCACGAACGGCGCGGACGTTACGGTGCAAACCCATGTGCCATTCACATCCGTTGCTTCTTTTCGTAGCCGACTGTCGGGCCTTCCGGATGTGCGCGCCACAGCCCTCATGCAACATCGCCTGGCATATGTCGGCAACGATCTGCAGGACTTCTACGGCATTGACTCACGTACGCTAGCGCAAGCCACCACTATATCAAACGCCTTTTTTGCTAATGGGAATGCGGCAGCGACGCTTAACTCACTAGCGACGAATCCCGACGGCGTGCTCGTATCCCAGGAAACCGCTACGACGTACGAGTTGCATCCTGGCGATCCAATCAACCTGCGTCTCCAATGGCCGTCCGACCACCGCTATCATGTAGTTCCCTTTCGCTTCCTAGGCGTTGTACGTGAGTTTCCAACAGCTCCCAAAGATTCGTTTATTATTGCCAACGCCGACTATGTAGCCCGAACTACCACGAGCGCCGCGGCATCGATTGCTCTGCTGCGCGTGTCGGGAAGTCCGTCCGCGACCGCGGCGCAGGCGCGCAAGTTACTCGAAAGTGTACCGGGCGTGCAGGTCACCGACATTGAAACAGCAACCCGCGAAATTTCCGCTAGCTTAACCTCGGTGAGTCTCGCTGGTCTCACCGCCCTCGAGCTGTCGTTTGCGGTCGTATTTGTCGTCGCAACAAGCGGCCTCATTCTGGGCTTGAGCTTTGCAGAGCGACGTCGAATGTATGCGATTCTGTGCGCACTTGGTGCGCGCGACAATCAACTTCGTGCCTTCCTTTGGAGCGAAGGCGCCTTGCTTTTGATTGTTGGTAGCGCAGCAGGTTGCGCTCTCGGAGTTGCGCTTGCGCACATACTCGTAGCGGTGCTGACGGGTGTTTTCGATCCGCCCCCCGAGGGATTAGCAGTTCCTTGGGCCTATATTGCCGTCTTATTTGCTTTGGCCGTAGCCGGCACGGGTGTGGCAGTCGGGAACGCAGTGGCCGTCATGAAACGATCGGTTACGCAAACGATACGCGAGCTGTAACGTTCGCAGTTGATCAGGGAGCCAAATGTTCGCGCCCATCAGGAAGCGCGAGCCGGCAGGTAATCGTCAGTTCCTCGACGTTCAGTGATTTTACCGAAAGCTCGCCGATCTCAAGCTCAGCAAAGCGGGCACTGCCGACCGCGCTTCTGCGAATAACGACTGCGCCGATCGCCAGCGAACCGATGGCGAGTGCCCCGATCGCGGCCGCGCCCAAGGCGAATGCTCCTAAAGCAACGGCGCCCGCGCTTGCTATGCTGATGTTGGCACCGCGTACCGAGACCTTGCCAACCAACCGTTCACGATTCATCTAGTTTGCACTCATCCTTCCCTGACGCCGGCTGCTTCGCGAGGGCAGCTTTATCCGCCCCTCGAAGCGGCAGGCGACAATGCTACAGGGAGCACCGAAATGGACAGTGTAAAATTTCGCGCGCTGCTGATTGTTTTCGGACTTGCGCTGCTCCCGGGATGCGCGACTTCGAGTTCCGGTTCCACGACAGGAACGGCTGCGGCGAGCGACTCAGGGCCAAATAGCACTGCCCTGCTTGCGGCACTTCAGGACAATTCGAATTGGTCGCTTCCCGCCAAGAGCTATAGCGGCAATCGTTACACTGGTCTCACGCAAATCAACGAGAGCAATGTCGGCTCGCTGCGCAAAGCATGGGTCTCTAAGATCCTCGACGACGGTCAACAAGAATCATCGCCGATCGTATGGCACGGGGCGATGTATATCGTCACGCCGCACAACAACGTGCTCGCTTTCAATGCATCCAACGGCAAGCTGTTCTGGCAATTCCCTTATAACCCCGCATACGTTTTGCTGTACGCCGTAAACCGCGGTGCCGGCATTGCCGACGGAAAGATATTCCTCGGCACGCAAGATTGCCGCGTTATTGCACTCGATGCGAGTAGCGGCAAACAAGTATGGAACGTGCAAGGTTGCCACGACACATCGAACAGTTGGTATTCGATGGGCACGTACGTCTACAAAAACAACGTGATCCTCGGAACGGCGGGCGGCGATACCGGCAACATGGGCATCGTGAGCGCGTTTGACGCCAACACCGGCGCACGTACGTGGGACTGGCAAACGATCGACAAGAGTACGTGGCCGGGTAAATCCTGGCAGCACGGTGGCGCCGCTGTGTGGGCCGGCATGGCGTTCGATCAATCAGACGATACGCTCTTTGTTGCACCTGGTAACCCGGGGCCTGATATGGTGCCCACCGGCCGCGAAGGCGCCGACCTGTATTCAAACTCGCTTGTCGCACTTGATATCTCGTCCGCACAGCCGAAGGTCAAGTGGTACTATCAGCTCATCGCCAACGACACACACGATGCTGACCCGGCGATGATTCCTGTCGTCTTTGACGGCAAAGTGAACGGCGCTATACGGAAATTGGTCGCGATTGGCGACAAGAATGGTAACTTCGTCATCCTCGACCGCGCAAATGGACATGTTGTATATCGGACGTCCGTCAGCACCCAGAAAGACGATGAAGCGGTTCCGACGCTTGCCGGTACGCCCGCCTGTCCGAACCACGGTGGCGGCATTGAGTGGAACGGCGGTTCGTACGATCCGGGGAGCAATCTATTTCTCATCCCCTCCACGGAAGAATGCGCGACCTTTAAGATTCTTACCGAGCACCCTCAATACGTTGCGGGCCTTCCTTATGCTGGTGGCCCACTACCAAAACGCCAGAATGGGACCGGGACTCTGACAGCGATTGACATCTCGACCGGCAAGGTGGCATGGCGCATCCAGGTACCCTATCCAAGCCAAGGCGGCGTGCTGGTGACGAAGACCGGTATCGCCTTTATCAGCGATCTGCGCGGCCGCATCTATGCGCTGGATGCCAAAACCGGTAAGGAACTCTGGCATGATGACACCGGTTCGCAGATCGTCGCACCGCTCTCCGCCTACTCTACCGGTGGCACGCAATATATCGCGACGCTGGTGGGCCAGGCAGGCAATCAGCATACTCCCAACCTGCCGCCTTCGGCAGGCAGCTACGCGATCGCATACTCACTCAATGTCAAACAGCCAGTTATCAACGACATCCAAGGGCAAACTGGAGCTAGCCCTGTAGGGAACGCGACGGCATCAGTACCGACGACGCAGGCCGCCGCAGTTGGCGCGCCCTATACGCCGGCGCAAGTGACTGCCGGCAAGAAGGTGTACGAGAACCAATGTTTGTCATGTCACGGCGCGCAGTTGCAGGGAGTCTCTGCACCTGCGCTGACGGGTCCGAGTTTTGGACACGCGCAGCTCAATGTTTCGGCGGTTCGGACGATCGTCACACAGCAGATGCCTCTGACCGCCCCCGGCTCGCTGACACCCGATCAGTACGCAGCGGCGATGGCGTACCTTATGGCGTACAATTGTATCAAGCCGGCGAACGGCGGAACAAAACCGTTCCCAACGAGCGACGTGCCGGCAAACAAGATCGTGACATTTACGGGCGCTACATGTCCTATTAAGTAAACCACCTAGCGTCGCTTGTCTTCAATCAGGGCGTTGCCCCCGTCAACAACGATGAGCTGGCCTGTTATGTACGAAGCCGCAGGCGAGGCCAAGTAGGCGACGAGGGATGCGACCTCATCAGGCCTGCCCGGGCGCCCCACGGCAGACGCAGCTCCTGCGGCGAGTTCATGTTCTGCAAGCGAATCCGTCTTGATCCAACCTGGGGCAACCGCGTTCACGGTGATGCCGTCCACGGCGACCTCGAGAGCGACGGACTTGGTCAGCCCCGCTATCCCGGCCTTCGCCGCGGCGTAGGCGGCATCTCGTGGCATGGCAACGACTGTGCCGGTCGTCGAGGACATATTGATAATGCGACCGTAATGTTTTGCGCGCATCGGGCCGATGACGGCGCGTGTCACGGCGAACGTCAGCGTCAAGTTGCGCGCGATGCTCGACGCCCATTGCGCATCGGAGAAGGCCTCGATCGGACCAGCAAAATCGAGTTTTCCTAGCACCGCCATTCCCGCATTGTTCACGCAGATGTCGAGACGGCCAAAACTCTCAAGCGTTTTTGCAACGAGCTTGTCGATGTTTGCGCTGGAGCTCAGGTCGAGAGCAATTCCGTCGGCACGAATACCCAGTGCGTGTAACTCGCGCAATCGGTCGTGGATGCGGTTGCTCGTCGAGGTTATCATCACGCTTGCGCCAGCCTCACCGAGCGCACGCGCGCAGGCGAATCCGATACCGTTTACGCTTCCGGCGCCGGTGACAATCGCTGCTTGGCCCTTCATCGTGTCAAAAGTTCCCCCATCGGTATCATATGACCCCCGACGAGTGATGCTTCTCACTCAACATTGCTAGCCCTCATACAGTCTCACTAATGAAATTTCACCTCGCTTCGGAGACATCGATGGTTATTCATATTGGCGCGACAGACGAATCAAGCACTTCAAGCGCGATTCAACAGCTCGTCGAAAAGCGTGATGGCAAGGAACTGCGTCTCGGAAAGCGCCTCATCGGCTGGAATCTCAAAGACACGATTGTCGTTCGTCGTCAGGGTCTCTCCCAAGCTCAAATCCAAAAATATGTTCGGCATTTTGCGGCGCAACGTCATGTCATCTTCGAGGATGCGCTTCCTCCAACGAACATCGATCCTTACATCGTGTTAGCGCGTGAAGTCCGGGACTATCTCTTTGCATTTCTTGACATACCGCAGCCGGAGGTCCGGTCAACGCAAGCACAGCTTATGGAGCAATTTCGAAGCGCGTCCTGCAAAGTTGTGACCCTGCGCCAGGCGCGCAGCGTTCAACAACTCGAGGTGCTGTTGCTGAGCGCGCAAACAGTCCTCGGAAGCTACGACCCGCTGGTGCTCCCAGAGCCTGCGCGGCGCAAAACTCGCCCCGCCGTTGGCAAGACTGAAAAAGCCGCTTAACCAAGCCTCATAAGACCTCTCAAACTGAGAGTCCCTAAACAAAGACTCGCTGCGACATGCGCGAAAGCAGGCGCGATGCGCAGGATGTTCATAGCGGTGCTGCTTTGTATGTGTTTGACATCCGGTGTTTCCGCGCAAGCAAGCGAATCCGGGCCCTCAGGGTACTGGGACGGCGCGTTCAGCGAGTCGGGCGCTGATTTACATGTGTCAGTTTCGTTTGAGCGCAATTTGCGGGGAGCATGGTCTGGCCGGTTTACATCTGCCAGTCAAGGCGTCATGGAGTATCCGTTTGATTCGGTTACCATACAGGGGAATTCAGTCGCGTTCGTTTTGGGAGGCGGCGACATCATCGCAAGCGGCAAGATTCAAGGCGATCAGATCGACGGGACATTCACCGGCGGCCAAGGTAGAGGGGCGTGGCTTTTTCATCGTACCGAGCGCC
>DASZFB010000207.1:0-6360 GCA_035940275.1 Candidatus Eremiobacteraceae bacterium
GGCGAGTAAACTACGGAGCCTTTGAAGCATCGGACCTTAAGGTCCGATTGACCTTTAGGTCCGTTTACGTCTTCCCGATCTCCAGCCGTGGCATATCTTCGAGCCGAACGCCGGCCGGCTCGGCTTCTCGCTCGTCGAGACCGAAAGCAAGGCGTAGCCGCAGGCGCCCCAAGTCCATGTTGAACGACGTTCCGAAAATCTGCATTTCCTTATGCCTCCAATCTGCGCCATTGTGCAAGTGCTGCACCGACGCCGAGTATGGTTATGCCGAATAGAGCGCTTATCGCGAATGCTGGGGTTATGTTAAAGAGGTGGCGCGCTGCCTCCGGCCCGCTCGAATAGCTGCCGTACAGTAGGGGGTTGAGATAGTTGATGAGTGTCACCAGGGTGTGAATGGCTGGTGGCAAGTTCAACGAGCTAAGCACGATAAGCGCACCTGCTATCACCCAGGAAAAGCCGGCAATGGCACCAGCCTTAGCCCGCACGGATGCCGTCAAGGCTGCCACCAAACCAAACCACGCAAGCGCATATGCCACGAAGCTAACGAGGAATACCCACGTGGTGTTTTCCGGGTACAAGTACTTCTGCCAGTGCTCCACATATAAAAGCGCCACGCTCACACCCACTGTAAAGGCAAATATAGCGAGGATACCAAGGGCGTCGATCGTCATGAGCCGCAAAGCATAGGCAACGCGCGAGGCCGGTCGAGTCCAAGCGATATCGAGGTGGCCACAATTTTCCGCGGCCAGACATGTGCCGAGGACCGTGCCAAAGATTGCGGCAACAAAACCGGCAAGCGCCAGCAGTACGGAAAAAGGAACGCGATCTTGGTTGGAGATCTCGACGCCAGGCGCGTAGACGTTCACCGAATCTGTCGAGTGGGCGGCGCCGGATCCCTGGTGGACAGCATGAGCGTTCGTATCAATATTGACCGTGGCGTGACCGCTAAACGCGAAGACGATAAGCGCAATGGCCACGACCGTTATCGCAAAAGCTAGAAAAATATTGCGAACGCGCAAGAACTCTTTGTACATCACGCTAGTTCTCCCCAACGGCGACGAGAAAAATATCTTCGAGATTTTGATCCAACACGCGCACACTCGTTGGTGACTGCGCTCGAATGGTGTCGACGACGCCGTCACCTGTGCCGCGGATGTACGCTCGGAGGAGACGGCCTTGACGCATGATGCGCCGGACGTTAGGATTTGCATCCAACTCTGCAAAGCGAGGGGCATCGCTGTCGAAAGTTGCCTCGATGATCTTCTCCGAGGCCTTGAGGTCCTCGACGACGCCTTCGAGTACGAGGTTACCGCGATGAAGAATGGCGACATGATCCGCGGCGCGTTCTACTTGCCCGATCTGATGGGACGAGAAGAGCACGGTCGCCCCTCCTGCTGCTGCGTCGATCATAAGATCGAGCACATGGCGCTGGTGGACCGGGTCGAGTCCGGATGACGGCTCATCAAGGACGAGCATCTGAGGATGTATCGCAAAGGCCAGCGTCAGCCCAAGAGCACTCTGTTGGCCCTTCGATAATGTTCCGACGCGCTTACGCAGGTTCAAGCTGAAGAGAGCGGCGAGTTCATTGGCGCGGGATGTGTCAAATTTCGAAAAGTCCCGGCGGGCTGCCTCGATGTGCGCAGCACCGGTCATCCACTCATACAATGCAGGGCGTTCGGGCATGTAGGACAGCGACTCGAACGTTTGCGGCTGCAACGGGTGGCCATCGAACAGCACCTGACCGGAGGACGGCCGTGCAAGCCCGAGCGCGCACTTAAATGTCGTCGTCTTGCCTGCGCCGTTTGTACCAAGCAGCCCGAAGATCGATCCTTTCGGGATAGAAACCGAAAGCTTGTTAACGGCAATGGTATCGCCATACGACTTGGTCAGCGAACGCATTTCAATCGCTAGAGCGTCCGGTTGAATAGTCATGAATTCTTGTGCTCCTTGGCATCGCCATCGGGCGAATACCAACGCTCGAGGGCCTGGCTAAACAGTTCGCGCACCTGGCTGCGCCTGAGACCTATGGATTTTGCTTCTCGCACCGCAGCATCAACGGCAGAAGAAGCCACATCGGTAAGAGCCGCAGCGGCTCGATCTTTGGCGCCGTTTTGGCTCACGAAGGATCCGCGTCCGACGCTCGTTTCAATTACGCCGTCGCGTTCGAGGTCACGGTAGGCTCGTGCGACCGTATTGGGATTGATGGTCAAATCGGTCGCGAGCTGCTTCACAGTCGGAAGCCGCTCTCCGGGTGACAGCACACCGAGTGCTACCGATCGCTTCACTTGTTCGATGAGCTGAAGGTAGATCGGGACCCCGGTGTGCGGGTCAACCGTGAATATTGCAGGCATGGTTGCTTAGAGTCTCGGACCCCAGCCAGCGAACATCGGCGACGTGCCGGGCATTTGGATGAAGGAATGGTTCGGATCGATTCGCTCGGAGGTTGGAAGTACTCGTACGCTCGTGTTCATGGGTGCTGCTCCTTCTTCAAGTGTACTAACGCGTTATTGTATTAGTACACTAGTACAATAGTACACATTAGCCCAAATGTCAATAGAGTTGAGAAAATAATTTTAGAGCCAAGGGGGAAGCCCGTGGAAACTGGGGTTTTTGGCTCCCGACCATCCCGAGGCGCACGGCAGCGGACTCGCTATTTGCCCTTCGGAATCTCTCTCCTAATGATAGCGCGCGTTTTCGGCATCAACGTCGGCAACCCCGAGAGGATCGTTCGGGTGCTTCTTGGCGTCGGCGTCCTCAGTCTGACCGTGTGGGGGCCGCACAGCCCGTGGGGCTTGCTAGGCCTCTCCCCGCTTTTGACCGGGCTGACCGGCCGCTGCCCGCTCTACGGGCTCTTCGGAGCCACTACGTGCCCGATCGACGTCAAGCGCTGAGCGCGTAGGCGCTGCGTCGACCGTAGGCTTCGGGCGTTTGTTCACGAGCCAAATTCCAGCAAACACGACAGCAGCGCCGAGAAATGTTGTGGGCGCGAATTGCTCGTGCGCAACGATAACCCCGAGCACCACGGCGAGTACGGGAGTCACGTACGTCAGGAGCGAGAGACGAGTGACCGGTATGCTTTGCATAAGTGTGAAGTACGCCAAAAAGACGATCGACGAACCGAAGATCGTCAAGAACGCCAGCGCTCCGGCTGATACAGGCGTGAAGTGGATCGGCTTGCCGTGCTCGGCGATCAGCGCGATAATGCCGAGGAGCGTGCCGCCGATGAGCTGCCCGGGTCCCACAGTTGCAAGCGGTGAGATTCCCTGAGCGTAGCGCTTGGCGAAGACTGTGGCGAAAGCGGCGCCAGTCGCCGCAATGAGACACGCCGCGACGCCGACGGCTGGAGCGTGCGCGGCGTTGATAACCTCGGACCAATAGATGAATGCGACGCCGGCAAAGCCGAGCAAGAGGCCGAGCACGTTGAGCGACGTCATTCGCTCAATTCTGAAGATGTAACCCGCGATGATGGCCGTGCTGATAGGCAGGGTGGCGAACAACACAGCGGCGAGGCCGCTCGGAACGGTCTGTTCGGCCCAATACAAAAGCGCGTACTGGAAACAGAAGAGAAGCGAACCTTGTACTGCCAGATGGACAAAATAGATGCGCTGGCGCGGCCAGGGTGCACGCAGCGCAAGGGCGACGATCAAAAGTATGACGCCTGAAGCGAACATGCGAAACGCCGCCGCGGTGACGGGCGGAACGCCCTCGAGGCCGAGCCGGATCGCAAGCCACGTGCTGCTCCAGACGCTGAGGACGATGGCGAAAAGCGCAATCGTTCGAAGATTCTTACTCACGAGGGGCCTGCACGAGCTTCATGATTTCACGGAACAACGCACCATTCGTGGAGATGGCATTGCCGCCGTCAATCGTGCTTCTCCCACGCCAGTCGGTGAATGTGCCACCTGCCTCCTCGAGAATCGGCGCAAGTGCGGCGCAATCCCAAATGTGCATCACAGGATCGAGCGCAACTTCGGCGCGACCGGTTGCGACGAGAACGTGCCCATAGCAGTCTCCCCACCCTCGACGCTCCTTGGCCGCTGCTTGGATGCGCTCGGCCGCCGCGCCGAAACCGTGCGCACGGTTCGTGTAAAAGTCGCCGCAAAGGACCAGGGCGTCACCAAGCGCCGCGATCTCTGAGACCTTTGCGCGCACGCCGTTCCAACGGCATCCCATGCCGGTAGCGGCTTCGACCATTTCCTGCAGCGCGGGCATGTGCGCGACACCTACCGTGGGTTTCCCATCGACTTCGACGCCCACGAGCACACCAAAGAGCGGCACGCCGTGCGTGAACGAGAACGTTCCGTCAATAGGATCGACAATCCATCGGCGCCCAGATGTGCCAGATGCTACGCCGTATTCTTCGCCGACGATGCCGTCGCTCGGATAGCGCTCTATGATGCGCCGCCGCATGAGCTGTTCGGCCTCGCGGTCCGCGATTGTCACGACCGAACCATCCTGTTTTCGTTCCCGTTCCACATTCTTGCCAAAATATGACATTGCAATGGCGCCGGCATCGCGTGCCAAGGCTATGGCAAATTCAAGGATCTCTTCGATCTCGGTTTTTGTATTGCTCTTGGACACGGATCTTTAGGTCCGTGAAACGCGGCGCGCGAACCTCTTATGCTCACGAGTCGACGACAGCGTTTGTCTTATTTCACCCACTCTGGAAAGGGCAGGGCAAACAAGACTTGTGCATTCAGTTGCGTACTAGCGCCAGGTTGCGCTATCGGCCTGATGTATTCGAGCAGAAATCGAGAATGCACGGTTGGTGCGAACGCACCGTAGAAGTCCCAGTCGCGGGTCGCAAAAGGATTCGCCGCAGCATCATAGCGCACGCCCACGTAACTGTGCGGGGTCGGATAGTATTTTGCCGTGACAAAGCCTCCGCTCGAGGGAACCGCAGAACCGAACCCGTCCGCGTTCGAATCGTATCCCCACAGCTGCTGCCCGATCAAGGTGAAATGCCGGTTCGACCAGCCGCCCTGGATTCCGTCGCGGTAGTAGCGGTCCGAAAACGTCGCGCCGCTGGTCTGCGAACGGAAGTTGCGCGTCCCTTGAAGTCGTAGCGCGCCGAATTGTAGGTTTTGGGGGAACGTATACGTAGCGGATGCAAAAACTTCCGGAATCATAAAGGTCTGGATCAGGTCGCTCGGCGGCGTAGGCGCTCCGTACGCAGCACCGTGGTACTCGTCGAACGAGAGCGAGACCTCGGCCTCGATGCGATCGTTCTGCTGACCAAACATCGCCCCCCAACGCGGCGTTGTGAAATTCGCGTTGTTGTGACCGACGGTGTATGCGTACGCAGGCATCGTCGTGAACGTGTCGAGGCGCTGCGTGGCATTTTCAATGAGTGGCAAATTGTACTCTCCAGCGCGTTCGAAAACGCCGGTGTTTGCCGCGACGTGCTGAAGATAGCCGTAGTACAGACTCCCGGGGGCACCTTGAGAGCCGAAGAAGTAGCGCGCGAAGTACGAGAAGGAATTGTTCGGGCCGAAGTTCGCGGTCGAGATGAGTACCGCCAAAGCATTATAGCGGCGCGTCTGCGACGGCGGCAAATCTTTCATGTAGTCTTCTTGAAATCGCAACACCAGCGGGAATTCCTTGTGCCGCGCAAGTTTGGGTAGTTGAAAGCCGGCGCGCCGAAACGCGTTGCCGAATGCGTTGAGTTCGGGCACAGCCGTGTGACACGTGGTGCACGAGAAACCATAACGCTCCGCAAAGATTGGCGTTGCGGCGGCCGGATTGGCAAAAGACAGCAACACGCCACCGCTGCACAGAAGTGTCATCGCAATCAGTTTCACAGCCGACTTACTGAACAATGATGACACCCCGCATCGATGGATAGTGGATTTGGCAACCAAAAAGGTACGTGCCCACAGTCGACGTGCCGAGCACCTGCGAGAATGAGCCGCCCGTCAACAAACCACTCGACCAGTTAGGCTGCGCCACGTCCGTGCCCGATTGGCGCTGAGCGCTGAACGGAATTGGATTACCGCCCGGAAAGCTTGAGGCGCTGATCCTGCTCGCGGTGTGGTTGAACGAATCCTCGTTGTGAAATTGGATCGGCGTCCCATGCGCGACAACAACGAGCGTTGGATTGAAACCTGCCACCATACCAAAGGCACTGGACATCTGCCCATACTTCGTGAGGCTTTCACCGACGAGAACGACGTTCGAGCCGAGTTGATTCGAAAGCGCGGATTGCGCGCCCGGCGTGCACCCCGCCGCAAGTATCGCAACTGCAACGACCGGCCAAACTGATCTCACACCCATGTCGGCAATGTATCCAACTGCCCTGAAAGTCAAATGAAAACGCCGCCCTAAATAGGCGCAAAATGACCGCGAAGCATGCGAAGGAGA
>DASZFB010000208.1:0-1631 GCA_035940275.1 Candidatus Eremiobacteraceae bacterium
AAAGGCTTGCAGGTCAGCGAGTATGGCATTGAAGACAAAAATGGAAAGGTCATTACGTGCGAGAGCGAGGTCGGCGTCTACGCAACGCTTGGCCTTGCGTTCATTCCACCGGAAATCCGTCTCGGACTCGACGAAATAGAACTTGCACGGCGTAACGCGATTCCCACGCTTGTTGAGATGGCCGATATCCGCGGCGATCTCCACGATCACACGCAATGGAGCGACGGCGTGTGTACGATCGAACAGCTAGCCCGCGCCGCGGCCGAACGCAAACGCGAATATCTCGCCATCTCCGACCACTCGCCGGGGCGTGCCGTCGCAAATGGCCTCTCGATCGATCGCCTGCGCGAGCAAATAAAGATTGTCGGCTCGGTACGCAACGCGTACGGGGTTCATCTGTTGACAGGATCAGAAGTCGACATCCGTGCCGACGGGGCACTCGACTTGCCCGACAAGGTATTAGCGGAGTTAGATATCGTGGTCGCGTCGATTCACTCATCGTTCCGTGCAAGCAAGGAGCAGCAGACTAAGAGACTGCTTGGCGCTATCGAGAATCCGTACGTGGCCATCATTGGTCATCCGACCGGTCAAATGATTGAAGACCGTGAGGGCTACGAGTTTGACGTGGAGGCTGTGTTCCGGGCCGCCGCGCGCACGGGAACCGCTCTGGAAATCAACTCCAATCCCGCGCGTCTTGACCTTTCAGCTGATCTTGCTCGGCGCGCACGCGAACTTGGATGCACTTTTTCCATCGACACCGACGCTCACCATATAGAGGATATGGACAACATGCTCTTTGGCGTCGCCACTGCGCGCAAAGCGAGCATAACGAAGGAGAGCGTCCTCAACGCGCGCCCGCTGCGCGACGTGTTGGAATTCGTTCGAAAAAAGCGGAAAGCCCTGGCTCGTTAAAGACCCAATCTTCGCAACAAGGCTTCGGGTGCTTCGCACGTTGGCCGGCGATAATCCGCAACAAAGTATCCGTGGTAATCGCTCCCGCACGAGTAGAGCTTGTCGCGCTGCACCGCGAGCGACCGGAGTGCCTCCCGTTGCACATCCGAGTAGGGCATGTACAGTGCTTCCAACCCGTCGAAACTTTCGAGCAGTTCATCGATGAGGTGCGCCTCACGTAGCGGGTCGGGGTGTGCCAAGAGCGCTACGCCGCCAGCTTCACGTATGATACCTGCGGCACCACCTGGTGAAGGCAGACCATGGTATGCCTCATTGGACAACTCGGCAAAAAACTTCTTAAAGCGTCCGTGAACTTTGACAGGATCGCCACCCTCGAGCCCTTTTTTGCATAAGCGCTCTATGAGAACCGGCAAGCGCACCGGGTGGTCTGCGAAATCGCGTTCGAAACTCAGGTTGACGCCCGATCGGGAGAGAGCATCGATCCAGCGTCGCTGGTTTGCATCCCACACCGCGAGCGCAGTTGCGTTGGCCGCCTCGAGCTGCGGGTTAGTTGCATTGATGCCCAAACCAAGCACGTGAATGACACGACCGTGTGCGTATGTGGTTAACTCTATTCCCGGTACAAAATGCACACCGCGTGCTCGCGAGCGCTGCGCCGCCTCAGCGTGGCCGGCAGTCGTATCGTGATCGGTCAACGCCATAACCTGTACGCCGGCATC